>JAUVTH010000097.1 GCA_030601615.1 Gemmatimonadota bacterium | reverse complement strand
GATCTCGACGCGTGTCCCGACGTTGCCGCTGTCGGGAGACACCGCGAGAGCTTCCGGCTGCAGCCCGGAGGGGGGCCCGGTACCATTATCATCGCCGCACGCGACGGTTCCCACCGCGGCAAGCAGGCTGACGAATACAAGCGTCCCGCGTCGCATCTTCTTCTCCAGCATCGATCTACACCTTCCGTTGAACGGTCGGTTGACCGTCTCGTCTCCGCGTCACAACACTCTGCGCCCGAGGGTGCAACGCACGTTCGATAGCGAATGATTGTAAGAGGCAACGATCGTGCCGTGCGTAAGGCGCTGCTATTCAAGCTTTTACGAAAAGATACCTTGGCCGGGACTCGGTATTCTTGTCCGTTACCGACCTATTCTGCACGAAGTTGAGGCGACGTTGGGAAGATATCTTCCCGGAAGGCATGGGTCCGTTTCGAACCACAGAGGCAGCCTCACTGCTGCGCTTGAGTTGGCGGCTCGACTCGGTAGCTTGTAGCGTTATCCGTTATGGCTTCGACTAATCCGGCAGAGCTTCATGTCCGACCTTTTTGAGCGCCTGAAATCGGCGCTGGCCGGCAGCTATACCCTCGATCGTGAGCTCGGTCGTGGCGGGATGGCCGTGGTCTATCTCGCCGAAGACCTCAAACACGGCCGCAAGGTGGCGATCAAAGTCCTGCGCCCGGAGCTGTCGGCCACGCTGGGCGCCGAGCGTTTCCTGCGCGAGATCGAGACGGCCGCTCGGCTCCAGCACCCGCACATCCTCGCTCTCCACGACTCCGGCGAAGCGGACGGCTTTCTGTATTACGTGATGCCATACGTGGAGGGCGAATCCCTGCGCGATCGGATCGACCGCGAGGGTCAGCTTCCGATCGACGAAGCCGGGCGACTGGCGCGGGAAGTGGCTGATGGCCTCAGCTACGCGCACAGCGAGGGCGTCGTTCACCGGGACATCAAGCCCGGTAACATCATGCTGTCGCGCGGCCACGCCGTGATCGCCGACTTCGGGATTGCGCAGGCTGTGGACGAGGCGGGCGGAGAGAAGCTGACGCGGACGGGCGTGGCGACGGGATCGCCTGTGTACATGAGCCCGGAGCAAGCGAGAGGGGCGGAGGGACTCGACGGCCGCACGGACATCTATTCGCTGGGCTGCGTGCTGTACGAGATGCTGGCCGGCGAGCCCCCGTTCACGGGAGGCACGCAGGCCTCGATCACGGCCCGGAAGGAGCTGGAGGCGGCTCCACGGCTCCGGTTACTGCGGGATACTGTGCCGGCGTACATAGAGGAAGCGATCGTAAAGGCCCTGGCGAAGGTGCCGGCCGATCGGTTCGCAACGGCGGACGACTTCGCCGTGGCCTTGAGGGAACCGTCACAATCGCCGGCGAAGACTCGTGGTCCAGGCTTGTCGTTTGTCCGAGTCGCGCTGGCCCTTGGGCTCCTCGTAGGGGCGCTGGCCGTGGGTCGGTATCTCGTGGGCGGATTCGGTAGAGGGCCGGAGGTCACCGACCGCTCGATCGCGGTGCTACCGTTCGAAACCCTGGGGAGAGAGGAAGCCAACACCTTCACCAGGGGAGTCCACGGCGACTTGCTTACGCGCCTGTCCCACATCTCGGGTCTGAGCGTTACCTCCCGGACCTCCGTGATGCGGTACGAGACCCCGGAGAAGCCGTTGCCGGCGATCGCCGAGGAGCTGGGGGTGGCCTGGATCCTCCATGGCGAGGTCCAGGAAGCCGCCGATCAGGTTCAAGTGAACGCGCGACTGGTGAACGCTCGAACGGATCGACAGGTGTGGGCCAAGAGCTACCGGAGGGAGCTGACAGCCCAGAACCTCTTCCAGATTCAGACAGAGATCACCAGGCAGATCGCCCGAGCCCTGGAGACTCACCTCAGCCCCCAGGAGGAGCGGCAGGTCGAGCAGACCCCGACGGAGGACCTGAAAGCCTATCGCCTCTACGCCCAGGGCCGCCAACAGCTGGACCAGCGGACTCCGCAGGGGCTCCGTCGTGCGCTCAACTACTTCCAGGGAGCGATCGCAGAGGACTCGAGTTACGCGCTCGCATGGGTTGGCGTGGCGGACGCCCTTCTACTCCTCCATGGATACACCGACGCGGACAGCGTGCTTGCTCGAGCCGAGGACGCAGTTCGCCAAGCCCTCGAGTTGAATCCGGAGTCGGCGGAAGCCTACACGTCGCTCGGACTCCTCTACTCCGAGCGTCGGGATGGGCCGGCGGCGATCCTTGCTCTGCGGCGGGCCGTCGAACTCTGGCCCAATTACTCCGAGACTCATAACTGGCTGAGTTGGGTGCATCTGCTCCTGGGCAATCGGGAAGAATCGCTCGAAAGTGCGAAGCGGGCGGTGGAATTGGACCCCCTGTCGCCCGAAGCCGTGAGCAATCTGTCGCTGTCGTACCTGGCGAACGGCGAGGGTGAGCAGGCGCTCGCCGAGGCGAGGCGGGTGGACGAGATCCAGCCCTCCTGGGAAACCGGACGGTTCTACGAAGGGCTGTCGTTGTATCACCTGGGGCGGTTCGCGGAAGCCAGGTCGGTTCTTGAGGGCATCGCTGTTCCGTGGGCCGGTTCGGGTCCCCTGGCCACGCTTGCGCTGGTCCATGTGGCCTCCGGAGATCCGGCCGAAGCCCGAGACCTGCTGGCTCGGATCGATGGATCTCTCGATCCGTTTGCCGCCGGCCTCGTCCTCGCGGCCCTGGGAGATGAGGACGCCGCATTCGACACCTTCGAGAGCGTCGACAATTGGAGCGACTGGCCGACCCTCTCCGTTCGCCACCTGTACGAGAACGTTTGGGCCCCGCTCCGGGACGATCCCCGCTACGAAGAGCTGGTCCGCGACGTGGATCGTACCTGGGGGGTGGAGCCGGGGCGCGCGCCCTAATAGTTGCCGACTCCTGACACGAGCGGCATCCTGCGAATAGCGCGGAGCGCTTATTCCTTGCCTCGCCGCGGCGTTGTGGGCGAGATTCGGACCCATGACACAGAAGCCGTCGGGTTACCAGCGTCTGTTCGCCGACCTGAAACGGCGCGCGGTGTTCAAAGTCGCGGCCGTATACGGCGCCGTTTCGTTTGCCATCCTCGAGGTGGCCGATCTCGTATTCCCGGCCCTCGACCTGCCCGAGTGGACGATCACGTTCATCGTCGCCCTGGTCGCCCTCGGTTTCCCGTTCGCGCTCGTGTTGGCATGGGCGTTCGAGAAGACCCCGGAGGGCATGCGCCGCACGGATCCGGCGACGAAGGATGAACTGGAGGCGATCGTTGCGCAGCCCATCGGCCGGCGCTGGCCCTCCGGTCTCTTCGCACTGGCCGGGATTCTCCTCCTGTACGGCGGAGGGTGGTGGGTGATCGGTCGATCCGGCAGAGCGGTGACGGCAACCGACGAAACGCAGGTCGCCCGCCCTGCGGCCGTGACCGCGGTGGCCGCGCCGGAACCCGCCGACCGCCACACGCTGGCTGTCCTCCCGTTCGAGAGCATGAGCCAGGACGAAGAGAGTGTTCTCTTCACGTCCGGAATCCACGACGACATCCTCACGCAGCTTTCAAAGATCCGGGCCCTCGGCGTGACTTCACGCACCACGGTGATGGAATATGCCGAGACCGATATGAGCCTGCCCGAGATTGCGGCGCAGTTGAAGGTCGCAAATATCCTGGAGGGAGCGGTGCGGCGGGCCGGAGACCGGGTCAAGATCAACGTCCAGCTGATCGATGCCGAGGCCGATGAGCACCTGTGGGCGGAGACGTACGAGCGCGAGCTGACGGCCGAGAACGTGTTCGCCATCCAGAGCGAGATCGCTGTCAACGTCGCGCAAGCCATGGAAGCGGAGCTCACACATGAAGAGGAAGAGGGCCTGCGGGACGTGCCTACCCACAGCCTGGCCGCCCTCGACGCATACCACCGCGGTAGAGTACTCTTCGCGGCAAGAACGGATGCGGAGGATCGCGCGTCCGTGACGCAGTTTGAGCGCGCGGTCGAGCTCGACCCGGAGTTCGCGATGGCGTGGGTCGGGCTGCTCCGCGCACAAACCTGGCTCATCCGTACCGGAATCGAGTCCGATACGCTTCCGGCGCGGGAGAGCCTCGACAGAGCCCTCGACCTGGCTCCGAACTCCGCCGAGGCGCGACTCGCGGCTGGCTACTATCACTACTACGGGCTCGGAGATTACGAGCGTGCGCTCGAGGAGTTCGTCACCGCTGACAGCCTCGTGCCCGATCAGATCGAGTCAGTCGAGGCGCTGAGTTACATCCACCGCAGGCTGGGCCACTGGCAGGAGACCGTCGAGCTCGGCCGGAGGTCGCTGGAGCTCGACCCGCAGGACGCGGCGGTCTATTGGAACCGCGGAGTTACCCTGTGGGCCCTTGGCGAGCACTCGGAAGCGGACCGGTTCCTTGAACGGTCACTCCGCATGCACCCCGAGGCCACGCAAGTGAACGGGTGGCGCTTCAAGTCGCTGCTCTGGATGGAGGGCGACAGCGCTTCCGCCCGGAATTTCGCGGCTACGGCCGACGCCTTCGTCGATCCCGAGATGAGAGCGCTGTGGCAGACGGAGCTCGCATTGGCGAGTCGAGACTACCCGGCGGCGCTGGAGGCACTGGAATCCGTCAGCGGAATGGACACGCTGGAGTGGCTTCGCTTCCCCGCGGCGGGGAGAGGTCCACTCGCAGACAACCAACTCCTCTATCTGTCCCTGGTGCACCGCTACGCCGGCGATGAGGACCGCAGCATCGCCTACGCCGACTCACTGCTGGCGGAGGCTCGGCAGGAGTTGGAGGTCCGTCCGCGCGCACTCCGCTTCGACGTGTTCGGCCGCGAGGCCGTCGTGCACGTGATGATGGCATACGCGCACGCCCTGCGCGGCGAGAAGGACGCGGCACTGCGAGAGGCCGAGCGAGCCATGGAGCTGTTCGGCCCCCAGTATGACGCCATCGATGGACCGATGATGAACGACGCGCACAGCCGGGTGCTCGTGCTGGTGGGCGAGCACGAGCGGGCGCTGGAGGAGCTGGAGAACCTGGCCACCATCCCCTCCTACCTGGGCTCGGGCCGGCTGCGGCTCGATCCGCTCTACGATCCCCTCAGGGAAGACCCTCGCTTCCACAGGCTCCTGGAACGCGACTGGCGGCGCGACGTCCTAAATTAGCGTAGCTGGCCCTTTGCCATACGTGGACCGACCCTTCCGAGCGCGACAACCGCCGGCCGCTACGAGGGAGAAGGCTCCGGGACCTGTCCGCTAACAGGTCTGGATGGCCCCGAGCAACTCCGAAACGAGGCAGTGACCCTCAACGGGATGCCTCATCGGCCGGTTCGTGTGGACGTGGTAGTGATTGCGGCGGCCCTGCCGCTCAAGCGACAGGTACCCGGCATCCCTCAGATCAGCGACGATACGCTGAACCGCACGCTCGGTGATTCCCACTTCGACCGCCAGGTCTCGCATGCGCATCGTCGGATCATCGGCGATGCAGATCAGTACGTGGCAATGGTTCGTGAGGAAGGTCCACTGGTCATTCGTGCGTTTTGAATTGGCTCCAGCAGTGGCCATTGGACCATCCTTCCATACAGGCTATTGTAGTCGCGCTATCTATTTCGTACAATATATGTCGTATATAGCAGGGTCAAGCGATGCCTGGGAGGGAGCCGATGGAACTAGAGAGACTCCAGGGTCACATCCGCACCTTGGCATCTCTGGCCGAGACCCGGGCTCCGGTCGTCAGCTGCTACTTGCGGGTTGAAGGCGGACACCTGAAGCACCGCAGGGTATTCACAAAGCGGATCGAGGAGCTCAAGCGGAGTTTTGCAGGAGAGGCTGCGCAACTGTTCGAGGATGCTCTCACGCCGATCGAACGGTTCCTCTCGGTGGAGTTGCAGCGAGGCTCGAGGGGCGTGGCCGTCTTCT
>JAUVTH010000108.1 GCA_030601615.1 Gemmatimonadota bacterium | reverse complement strand
CAGGCTCCTGGCACCAACTTGGTGGAGCTGGCCATCGTCCGGGGCCGGCCCTTTCCCTGTAGCGCGCCCGCCACACTCGCCTCTGATCGGCCCCGACGCCGCCCAATGCCGCCGTGACACGAATCGTCGTAATCGATTGTAAGAAATGGAATTGTGGCGCTAGTGTCCGGCCATATACGATCCCCCTCACAAATGGCGCGCCTCTTGTAACGAAGGCCCATACCGGAGGGACAGACCCGCCGAACCCGTGGGGCACTGAAGTCTAGGTCGGCCGTGCGGGAGCCCGTATCCAGGAGGATCACAGCCCATGTGCGGAATCGTCGCGTACGCCGGAGGGGAGCCGGCGAGCCCTATTCTCCTCGAGGCCCTCAGTCGGCTCGAATACAGGGGATATGACTCGGCGGGTCTGACGGTGCAGAACGGCAGCGGACTCGAGACACGACGGGCTGCCGGACGCCTCGAAGCCCTCGGGGATCTGCTTGACCACGAGCCGGTCACGGGCGCGGCCGGTATCGCACACACGCGGTGGGCCACACACGGGGAGCCCACGGTGGGCAACGCTCATCCCCACCTGGACTGCTCGGGCGAGATCGCCGTGTGTCACAACGGCATCATCGAAAACGCCGATGTGCTCAGGGCCGAGCTGATACGCAGAGGTCACGAGTTCCGATCGGACACGGACACCGAGGTTCTGGCCCACCTCATCGAAGAACATTGGCTTCCGCCCCTGCACCTGAGTGTCGCCCGCGCTCTGCGCATGGTCGAAGGAACGTATGGCATAGCTGTGATGAGCTCCCGTGAGCCCGGCCGGATCGTCTGCGCACGTCGGGGGTCACCTCTTCTGATCGGTCTCGGGAACGGCAGATTCTTTGCGGCGTCGGACGCCGCGGCACTTCTCCCGTACACCCGGAGAGTCGTCTACCTGGATGATGGAGAGCTGGCCGTCCTCGACTCTTCAGGCTGCGACATCCTGTCGATGGACGCCATGATCCGGATCGTGAAGCCGGTCGAGGAGATCGACTGGGACCTCGAAGCCGCGGAGCGTGGGGGACATGCCCACTTCATGCTGAAGGAGATCAACGAGCAGCCGAAGAGCCTCGAGGCGACGTTGCGGGGCCGAATCCAGCGCTCGACTCCGGCGGTGAAGCTCGGCGGCCTGACCGATGTCGCGGGTGTCCTGTCGGACGCCCGGCGGATCGTGTTCACGGCCTGCGGTACGTCGTGGCACGCCGGTCTCATCGGGAAATTCATGGTCGAGGAGTACGCCCGCATCCAGGCAGATGTGGAGTATGCGTCTGAATGGCGGTACAGGGACCCCGTGCTCGAGCCCGGAACGGTCGTCGTGGGAGTCTCCCAGTCCGGTGAGACGGCCGATACCCTGGCCGCGCTGTCGCTGGCCAGAGAGAAGGGCGCGACCACGCTGGGAATCGTCAACGTGGTGGGGAGTTCCATCGCTCGCGCAACGGACGCCGGCATTTACCTGCACGCCGGACCGGAAATTGGTGTCGCCTCCACGAAGTCGTTTACGTCACAGGTCGCGGCGTTGGCGCTGTTCGCCCTGTACCTCGGTCGTCAGAGAGGACTCGATCCGGAGGTGACCCGGCGCGTCCTGTCCGAGATCCAAACGCTTCCCGACAAGGTGCGAAAAGTCCTTGCGCGCGCGGACGAGATCGAGGAACTGGCCCGGCGGCTGGTCGAGCGCGGACACAGCAACTTCCTCTACCTGGGTCGAGGGTACAGCTTCCCGGCAGCCCTGGAGGGGGCCCTGAAGCTCAAGGAAATCAGCTACATACACGCCGAGGGGTTCTCGGCAGCCGAAATGAAGCACGGTCCGATCGCCCTGATCGACGAGAGCATGCCCGTGGTCGTCGTCGCTCCCCGCGACAGCGTGTATCCCAAGGTGCTGTCCAACATGAGAGAGGTGAAGGCGCGTGGCGGCTACCTGGTCGCCGTGACGACCGAGCCCAACGGCCTGGCCGAGCTGGCGGATGAAGTGTTCATCGTTCCCGGCACGGAGGACAGCCTGCAGCCCATCATCACGAGCATCCCCCTGCAGCTGCTGGCCTATCACATCGGTGTGATGCGCGGTTGCGACGTGGACAAGCCGCGCAATCTGGCCAAAAGCGTCACGGTGGAGTAAGGACGACCGATGAAGATCCTCCACGTCGTGGGTTCGCGCTCCGGGTTCTTCCGGATTTCGCCCGTGTTCCGCGCTCTAACGGCGGCAGGCGCAGATCGTCAGGTCATCGTGTACGCGGGACACCGGGAAGAGCTGGTTCCCCACGACATGTTCCTGGAAGAGCTCGAGCTGCCGTCGCCTGACTACGTTCTCGGCGTGTCGACCGGAACCTCCGCCTTCCAGACCGGACGGTCGCTCATCGCTCTCGAGCCCATCGTGTTGCGCGAAGCGCCGGACTGGATCTTCGCCGTGGGCGACGTCGACGCTGCCCTGGCCGCGGCGCTCGTGGGACGCAAGAACGGAGTCCCGCTGGCCCATCTGGAAGCAGGGCTTCGGGCCGGCGACCGATTCTCGCCGCTGGAGACCAATCGACTTCTGGCCGACCGTCTCTCCGACGCGTTGTTCACGGCGGAAAGGGAGACCAGCGAGCACCTGATCACGGAAGGCATCGAAGCCGAACGCGTTCACTTCGTCGGAAACACGGTTGCCGATACCGTGTCGCGTCTCAGGGACAGGTCAGCCGCCCTCGAGCTACCCGCTGTGCTGGGGCTGGAGGACGGTTCGTATATCGTCGCCCTGCTGCGACGAACCAGCGATCCCCAGCGGCCGGAACACCTGGAGGAATTCCTGGAGGCGTTGAACGAGACGGCGCTTGAGACGGGCCGCTCCACGATCCTGTTGCTGGACTCGCCCGGCGCGGCGGACGTGCGGGGGCAGAGGCTGGAGCACCTCCTCGCCCCGTTGACCGTGGTGCACTCGACCAGCTACGCAGAGCTTCTCGCCCTGGTCGAACGAGCCGGCGCCGTAGTCACGAACGCCCGCGAAGTCCAGGATTGCGCGACGGTGCTCGGCGTACCGAGCGTGGCTGTCGGCGACCTCGCGGTAGGTCGGGCTGCGATCTTCAAGCGGGGCAACCACGTATCGGTTGACGAGCTGGACCGGCTGCCCGAGGTCTTGATCCCCGTTCTGACCGAGCGGCCCGCGCGGCCCGCGCCGTCGCAACCGGAGCTATGGGACGGCCAGGCGGCCGAGCGGATCGCGGAGATCACGATGGCTGAGCTCCCATTGGCCATCGCCTGACCGCCTGAACCGTAGCAGGTTCCTCGGCGCCCCGGCTGGAATCCTCGTATTCTCCCACGCCTGACACGCCTTCGGTGCCGTGAATTAGCCGTTCCCGTTGCGGAATGCGACGAACCGGTCACGCTCCCCACCCCGTCCATTCAACCGAGTCGGCTGCCAGGTGTCGCGAATCCGCCACATCTGCGGATCATCCCGCTCAATACGGCCTCGAACCCTCGCGCGGGTCCGGATCTTGATCTTTTCGGGCCGGCCGGCCGTAGCGCCGGCACGACACCGTGGACCGCGAAGGCGGCACGAGTGATGCCAAACCACGAGTGGAAGAACGATTCATGGATGAGAGCATCGATATCCAGGAGCCGATCGTGTCCGAGGACGCGGAGCGGATCCTGGTCTCGTCCGAAGACCGGGCGATCATCCGGATTCTGGTCATCGACGACGAGCCCAGCATCCTCGAGAGTTGCGAGACCGTTCTTGGCGGCGAAGGGTACGCCTGCCAGGTCGAGCGCCGCGGCGAGGAGGCCATTCGGCGGCTCAAGGCGGAAACGTACGACATCGCCTTGATCGACCAGAACATGCCGCAGGTTCACGGTCTCGACATCCTTGCCGAGATCAGGAAGCGGAATCCGGACTGCCTGGCGGTCGTGATGACGGGACACGCCACGACCGAGGACGGCGTCAGGGCGATCCAGGCGGGCGCCTGGGACTATCTGCCCAAGCCTTTCACGGCCACCCAGTTGCTGGTGCTCGTCGGCCGCGCGGCCTTCACTCTGATGCGAGCGCAGAAAGTGACGCAGCCTTCCAAACGCGAGGGGCTGCTCGTCGAACGGGGGGCGGAGACCATCCTCGGCGTGTCCGAGTCGATGCGTGAGGCGGTCAAGAAAGCGCTCAAGGTGGCGCCCACGGACGCGTCGGTGTTCATCACGGGCGAGAGCGGAACCGGGAAGGAACTGTTTGCCCAGTACATCCACCGGGAGAGTCGCCGCTCGCGCAAGCCGTTCGTCGCCATCAATTGTGCCGCTCTGCCGGGGGAGCTCCTCGAATCCGAGATGTTCGGCCACCGAAAGGGCTCTTTCACCGGCGCGATTCGGGACAAACCCGGTTTGCTCGAAGTGGCGGATCACGGATCGTTCTTCCTCGACGAGCTGGCGGAGATGCCCCCCGCGATTCAGGCGAAGCTGTTGCGCGTACTGCAGGACGGAGTGTTGCGGCGCGTGGGGAGTGAGAAGGATGACGCCGTCGTGGACGTGCGTTTCATCTCGGCGACCAATCGCGAGCCCGAAGAGGCCCTGCAGGATGGTTCCCTAAGGCGCGATCTGTACTATCGGCTACGTGTCGTTCCGATTCACCTGCCGGCACTGCGGGAGCGTCCCGAGGACATCCCCGTGCTCATCCGCCACTTCGTGGATCACTTCTGGCGCCGGCACCAGCTGCCCGGCAAGGAGCCACCCCGGCTCGCCTCCGATACCCAGGAGGCTCTGATTCACTATCCGTGGCCGGGCAATGTCCGCGAGCTCCAGAACGTGATCGAGAACATCGTCGTCCTCGCCGATCCGGAGGAGGAGATCTCCGTCGAGCGGCTCTCGATACTCGAGCAGTCGCCCGAAATGAGCCAGGGCAACGGCCTTGGCCCGGCGTTCGACCTCCGCATGCCGTTCCACGATGCGAAGCAGATGCTGGTCGATCGCTTCGAGCGCGAATACCTGGCGCATCTGGTCGCGCGAACGGGAGGCAACATGTCCGAGTCCGCCCGCCAGGCCGGCATCGACAGGACAACGCTGTATCGCCTGATGGACAAGCACAAGCTGGCCCGAGAGGCCTTCGCGTCCTGATCATGGCAGACAACTCTTCTCCACGGTCCAGCCCCCCGGTCGCGGGGGCTGGAGATGATTCCGGCTCTCGCATCACCGGGTCCGACTGGCCGGGAGCCGAGAGCCTGATCCGGTCGCTTCCCGAGCGCTTCCGACATGCCGGTACCCGCCTGGCGCGCGAGCTATTCGGGTCTCCCGAATCCCTGAAGATAGCCCATGCGGATGAGGAGAATGCCGCCGGCAAGCCCTGGCATGCCGGACTCGAGCTCGAGGAATCGTGGGCCGTTGCGCAGGCATTTCGAAAAGCGATACAGGAGGCTGACAGCACCGACGAGAGTGAGAAGGATGCCACCGGTTCCAGCGGTCTGCATGCGGCCCGCGATCGCACGATGCTGAGTGTCGCGCTCGTGACGCTGGATCGCGCCACCGACGCGCACCGGCGAATGGTACAGGACGTGTCGCACGACCTCCGCTCGCCACTCAACTCGATCCTGTTCCTGGCGGA
>JAUVTH010000054.1 GCA_030601615.1 Gemmatimonadota bacterium | reverse complement strand
ACATTCCGTCCTCCCTTGCAGTACCGGGTCGTGCGTCCCTCGGAGGCACTCCGCTGTCCAGCATTCCTACGCCACCGGGCGACTCGATGTTTCTCGGGACTCTCGCGGGCCCTTCCCACAACTGCCGGCGGTCCCGATCTTTGGAGGCATGTTCGAGTTCGACAGCATCCGGGCCGGGAGGTAGGTGATGGGCGACCTGACCGAAGCGTTAGCCACCATTGCCGAGGTCGCCATCGGCCTGGCCGGTTTCTCGGGGATCGTGGTGGTGCTGAGCCGCACTTATGAGAAGCGGCTCACTCCGCTGGAGCGCTATCGGCTGACTCTCCTCCTGGTTCCGTCGATGGCCACTTCGTTCATAGCCCTCGTGGTGATGGGTCTGCACTCCAGCGAACTGCCCGGCGCCTTCCGGATCGGGAGCGGCATCCTGGCCGCCTTCTGCCTCTACTTTCCGGCCAGCCAAGTCCGCCCCACCATTCATTTCCGGCGCCGGATCCCCGAGATGTTCCATGCGCCTGTTGTATGGGGGCTCCTGGCCGGCTACCTCGTCGTAGCCAGTCTCGGGATCACTCACGCTCTGGGAGTGTTCGGCCCCGAGCCGGAGATCTTCCTGCTCGGCCTCCTGTGGCCGCTGTTTCAAAGCGCCGTACAATTCGCTCGCATGTTGTTCATCCGCCCGATGGATCCCGACGCCGACGACTGAACCACGATACGGAGTTCCGATGCGATTCCGACCGATCATTCTGCTTTTCCTGGCGTGCCTTTTCTCCCAGCCGACTCTGTCACCCGGGCAGGAGACCGCCTCGAGCGATCTGACGCGCCTCCTGCGTTTTCCTGATATCCACGGCGACCGAGTCGCTTTCGTGTATGCCGGCGATATATGGATCTCGGACACGTCCGGTGGGCTGGCGCGGCGGCTGACGTCGCACGAGGGGATGGAAGTGTTTCCCAAGTTCTCCCCGGACGGAACCCTGATCGCCTTTTCCGCCGAATACAGCGGCACTCGCCAGGTCCATGTCATACCGGTCGAGGGAGGCACCCCGCGGCAGCTGACCTACTACAACGATGTCGGTCCGATGCCGCCGCGGGGCGGGTTCGACAACCGGATTCTCGGCTGGACCCCGGACGGCGAAAACGTCGTCTTCCGCGCCAATCGCCTCCCGTGGGGAGTTCGCCTCGGCAGACCCTACCAGGTTTCGGTGAACGGAGGCATGGAGACGCCTCTCGCGATTCCGGAAATCGGCGGGGGGGATCTTTCGCCCGACGGGTCTCTCGTCGCGTTTACTCCCATGGAGCGCGAGTTCCGGACCTGGAAGCGCTACCGGGGCGGCAGGGCTCAGGACGTGTGGATCTACGACCTGGCGACCAACACGGCCGAACAGATCACCGACGACCCGGCCACTGATAACCAGCCGGTGTGGCTGGACGACACCATCTACTTCACTTCTGATCGGGACTGGAAGCTCAACCTGTACGCCTATGACCCGGCGACGGGTGACACAGAACAGGTCACGAGCCACGAGGAGTTCGACGTTCTGTGGCCGAGCGGCGGACCCGGCGGGGTGGTGTACGAGAACGGCGGCTACATTTATCGTTTCGACCCGGCGAGCGGGGCCTCGAGCCGCCTGCCGATCCGTGTAGCCGGCGATCTGCCGTTCACCAGTCCATTCGTCCGTGATGTGTCGGGGAACATCGAGTCGGCCGAAATTTCGCCGTCCGGGGCCCGCGCCCTGTTCTCCGCGCGCGGCGAAATATGGACGGTACCCGCCGAGAATGGTCGCGTCCGCAATCTCACGCGGACCCAGGGCGTCCGCGAAATGTCGCCTGCCTGGTCACCGGACGGTCGCTGGGTCGCCTACCTCAGTGATGCGACGGGCGAGTACGAGTTGTACGTACGAAGCCGGGACGGCTCGGGAGAGGAACGTCGCGTAACGACGGACGGCGATGTCTGGCGCTTCGCTCCTGTCTGGTCGCCGGACAGCGAGAAGCTGGCCTTCGGCGACAAGAATCAGCGCCTTCGATACGTCGAGGTGGAGAGCGGTCGCATCGTCGACGTGGATCGCAGTGAGACCAACGACATCGCCTCGTACACATGGTCCCCGGACAGCCGGTGGATCGCCTACACCAAGACCGGCGAGACTCGCATGCGGGTGATCTGGGTCTATTCGCTGGCGACCGCAGAGGCCCGGGCCCTGACCGACCCGATGGTCACCAGCTACGCGCCGGCGTTCGACCCGGACGGCCGCTACGTGTACTTCCTGTCGAATCGGGACATGAACCTCACGTTCTCGGGGTGGGAGTTCGCGTACGTCTACACGGGCCCGACTCGCCTGTACGTGGGAACGGTTCACCCGGACATCGAGCGCCCGTTCCAGCCGAAAAGCGACGACGAAGAGCCGGACGCGGCGGGCGAGGAAGAGAACGGCGAGGAAGAGAACGGCGACGAGGGGGATGTGCCGTTCCGCTTCCAGGTCGCCGGTTTCGAGTCCCGCGTGGTAGCCGTTCCGGGCCCGTCCGGGAGTTACAGTGGAGCCGAGGCCACGTCTGAGGGCCCCCTGTACCTCTACTCTGCCACGGGAGCCAACGGGTCGCCGGACCTCAAGCGCTACCTGCTCGAGGACGAGAAGGAGGAGACGATCCTCGAGGGCGTGGGCTTCTTCAACGTGTCGCGGGACGGGAAGAAGGTCCTGTATTCGGAACATGGTCGTTGGGGAATGGCTGAAGTGGCGCCGAACCAGAAGACCGGCGAGGACATGCTCGAGCTCGAGGGCATGGAGGTATTGGTCGATCCGATCGCCGAGTGGGCACAGATCTACCGCGACGCGTGGCGCATCATGCGCGACTGGTTCTATGACCCCGGTATGCACGGCCTGGACTGGTCGGCCCTCGGGGCCCGGTACGAGCAGCTGGTCCCCCACGTGGCTCACCGCGGAGACCTCGACTACATCCTCGGCGAGCTGGGCGGCGAGCTGAACGCCGGCCACCTCTATGTGAACTGGGGAGACATCCCGGTCGTCGAGCGCCACGACGGAGGGCTGATCGGAGCTGAGCTGACGGCCGACGAGTCGGGTCGCTACCGGATCACGAAGATTTTCCCGGGAGAGAACTGGCACCCGGCCTTCCGGTCGCCCCTGACCGAGCCCGGAGTGGACGTCAACGAGGGCGACTACCTGCTCGCGATCGACGGACACGAACTCACGACGGCAGAGAATCCGTATCGTTGGCTCCAGAACAAGGCGGGTCGCCCGGTCACGCTCACCGTGAGCGACCGACCGAGCATGGAAGGGGCACGGAACGCGCGGGTTCGTCCCATCGCTCGGGAAACAAACCTCAGGTACCTGGACTGGGTGCAGGATCGCCGCCGCCGGGTGGCTGAGGCGTCGGGCGGACGCATCGGCTACATCCACCTGCCGAACACGGCGGTCGAAGGCAACCGGGAGCTGTTCAAGAACTTCTATCCACGTACCGACTTCGATGCGCTGATCATCGACGATCGGTACAATGGGGGCGGGTTCATTCCCGACCGGATGATCGAGCTTCTCGACCGACCAGTATTGGCCTACTGGGCGCGTCGCGGCATCGAGCCGATGCGCACACCGGGATTCGTGCACGACGGGCCGAAGGCGATGCTGATCAACGGTCTGGCGGCCTCCGGCGGGGATGCGCTGCCATATTTCTTCCGCGAGCGTGGCCTTGGCCCGCTGATCGGCACCCGGACCTGGGGCGGATTGATCGGGCTGTCCGGCAACCCGGGTCTGGCCGACGGGGGTTCGGTGTCCGTGCCCAGATTCCGCTTCTATGACACGGCGGGGCAGTGGGTGGTGGAAGGCCTGGGGGTAGGCCCCGATATCGAGGTCGTGGACCGACCCGATGATGTCGCGGCGGGACGGGATCCGAGCCTCGAGCGAGCGATCGAGGTCCTTCTCGAGCAACTGCGAGCCTATCCGCCGTCGAGCGTCGAGCAGCCGGCCGCGTTCGTCGACCCGAATGGAGGAGACGGTCAGTGACCCGCTGGCTCCTGCTTCTGGCAGGAGCGCTCGCCGCCTGCGCTCCGGATGACGGAGTTGAATGGACCGCCGGAAGTCTGCAACTGAAGGTCGACGGCACGGGCCACGTCGTGCGAATGGTCGACGAGACAACCGGCCTGGACTACTCGGCTGACTCGATCGGATCGCCCCTCGTGTCCGTCCAGACGGGGGGAGTCCTACGTCCTCCGGACGCCCTCTCTTGGGATGCCGCGGCCGGGATTGCAACACTGGAGTATCCCGAGGGTCTCTCCGCCCAGATTGGAGTCACTGCGAAGGAGACTCACCTCGTCCTCGAGCTTCAGGAGGTGAGCGCATCCGTCGAGCTCATCGTCTGGGGACCCCACGCCACCACGATCTCGGAGACGATCGGCGAGACCGTCGGCGTCGTCCGCGACTCCGCGTTCGCGATCGGAATCCAGGCCCTCAACCCGAAGACCCTGGGCGGATTCCCTTGGCGTGACAACGACTTCCCGCCACAGGTGGACCTGTTCGAATCGGGGGACTTCAGCGACCTGGATGGGGAGAAGAGCCGCTACGTACTGTACCGGGTCGAAGCGGCCAAGCCCGAGGACTTCGGGAGCACACTGCAGGCGTACACACGAGATCGCTCGACCGACCGCGTGATCGAGAACTGGGGCAAGGAGCGCTACGTGGCCCCCGCTTTCGACGACGGGGGCGTGACGGGATCCAAGATCGCCCTGTTCGGCACGCCGACGGGCCGCGTGCTGGAGACGCTGGAGGCGATCGAGATCGAGGAAGGCCTGCCGCATCCCACGATCGACGGGGAGTGGGGAAAAACAGCCCGGTCGGCGGCGGCCGCTTACCTGATCCTCGACTTCACCGAGGCCGACGTCGGCGAGGCGATCGAGTGGACGAAGCGGGCCGGCCTCCGGTACCTGTACCACCCCGAGCCTTTCCGGACCTGGGGGCACTTCGAGCTCAATGACCGGTTTCCCTCCGGCCGCGAGGGTCTTCGCCGCGCCGTGGAGCGAGCCGAGGCGGAAGGCATCCACGTCGGGGTCCACACGCTCTCCAACTTCATCACGACGAACGATCCATACGTGACGCCGGTACCCGACCGAAGACTGGCGCGGGTCGGAGCGAGCGTCCTGGCGGCGGATGTCGACGTGGATCAGATCGAGATCCCCGTGCAGTCGCCCGAGTTCTTCTCCCAGTACGAGAACAACAACCTGCGCACCGTCGTGGTGGGCGATGAGCTGATCCAGTACAGGGCCGTGTCCGATGAAGAACCGTGGCTGCTGCTCGACGCCACGCGAGGCGCCTTCGGCACCCGCGCATCATCCCATATCGCAGGCGACGAGGTCGCGCTCCTGGCGGACCACGCCTACAACGTCTTCCTGACGAATGCGGACCTGGGCGCCGAGATGGCCGCAACGCTGGCCGATCTGTTCAACGAGACCGGCCTTCGGCAGATCTCGTTCGACGGCGTGGAGGGGAATCAGTCCACGGGCATGGGCAACTACGGCGAGATCCTGTTCACGACCACGTGGTACGACCACCTCTCGCCCGACATACGCAGGCACTTCATCGCCGACGCCAGCCGCACGACTCACTACTTCTGGCACATCTACACCCGAATGAACTGGGGCGAGCCCTGGTACGCGGGGTTCCGGGAGAGTCAGACCGAGTACCGGCTCAAGAACCAGCCGTACTTCAGCCGCAACCTGATGCCGGCCATGCTGGGGTGGTTTCGGATGACGCCGGGGACCAGCATCGAGGACGTGGAGTGGATGCTGGCCCGGTCCGCCGCATTCGATGCCGGGTACGCTTTCGTGACCAGCTACGAGGCTCTGGAGGGAAACGGCTTCACCGACCGGATACTGGAGGCGATCGGCGCCTGGGAGGCTGTCCGCATGGCCGACGCCTTCAGTCCCGGGCAGAAGTCGAGGATGGAGGACGTCGGCACCGAATTCCACCTCGAGTCAGCCGGATCCGCGGCGGTCGCCGACTGGAAACTGGTCGAGGTTCATCCGCAGATTTTCCGGCACGAGCGCGGGGTCCGGCAGCCGGGGGAGCCCGTTTCCTCGACGTTCACATTCGAGAACGCGGGTGAAGAGCAGGTGCTCCACTGGATCCTGACCGCGGAAGAGGGAAGCATAGGGGAAGTACGGATCTCGATCGACGGTCGGGACGACGTGCTGCTTTCCGTGCGCCTTCCTGATACCTGGTCTCTCCGATACGAGGGAGGGCGCGAGGCGACGGTTCGCGACGGAGACAACCGGCGGGTGGAAACGGTCGCGGTGGAGGAATCTGCGTTTCTCATCGCTCCGGGCCGTCACACGGTAAGCCTCTCAGCCGATCTGCTACCCGAGGAGCAGGCGAAGGCGAAGCTGGAGGTCAGGCCACGTGACCGTGCGGAGGCGATGTCGGATCAGGTCCAGAGGTCGCCCGGCGGCTGAGCCGTGGCGGAGCTGGGGGCTGAGCCGTGGCGGAGCCGAGAGCGAACGAACCAGCCGCGCGACTGGTGGCCGGGCGTCCACGATTACCTGATAAACGACATAAGATATTGCTACATAAGTGACAAATATTGCAACTAAATAGCTGCCATGTCGAATTATCGCACAGGGTTGCGGGCGCTGCCGGAAACCGTATAGTGAAAGTGTCCGATCGCTGGCAGTCCAGGCGGTCGACCGAGCGCGGAGTTGATCGCAGCTTGAAGGCGCGCCGGGTCCGGACGGACACACCTTCTAAAGCGCGGAGAGGGCCTGTTTCAGACGTTTAGACAGGCCCTCTCTCTTTGTATATGGGTTGGGCGTCGCGCTGATACCGCTATATTCATGTCGATGGCCAGCCGCGGTCGAGCGGCGACCCCCGAGCGGAGCAGCAGTCTGGATGAGCCGACAGCCGCGAGCCTGGTTCCTGCCTGTCCTCGCACCCGTGTGCTCGGCCGCCGTCCGCGTGTTCTACCGATTCACGGCGGAAGGCACACCTCCGAGCGACGGACCGGTCCTGTTCGTGGCCAACCACCCCAACTCCATCGTTGACGCGATCGTCGTGGCGGCCTCCGTAGAGCGGCCAATCCGCTTCCTGGCCAAGGCGACGCTGTTCGATGCACCGGGAGTTGGCGCGCTGGTGAGGGCTGGTGGAGCGATCCCGGTGTACCGTCGGCAGGATGATCCCGCCCTGGTGGACCGGAATGCCCGCGTGTTCGAGGCGGTGCACGACGCGCTGGCCTCCGGCGACGCAGTCGGGATCTTCCCGGAAGGGCTCAGCCATTCGGAGCCTTCGCTGGCCCGACTCCGCACCGGCGCCGCCCGAATCGCCCTCGGGGCCTCCGCGCAGAAGGGCCTCCGCTTTCCGATTGTTCCCATCGGGATCGTGGCCCGGCAGAAGCAGATCTTCCGCTCGGAGTGTCTCGCTCTCGTCGGAACGCCCGTTCCGTGGGACGACCTCGCGGGACGTCCCGAGGACGATGTGAAAGCGGTGAGGGAGCTCACGGACCGGATCGAGAGCGGACTTCGGGCCGTGACCGTGAACGTCGAACACCTCGAGGACCGGCGGACGCTAGAATGTGCCGAGGCGATCTTCGCGGCGGAGCAGGGTCTCGAGTCATCCCAGGATACGAGAGTGCGGCGCCTTCGGCAGGCGGCCGAGACCCTCACCCGGCTCCGCCACGACGAGCCGGAACGGGTCGAGCACCTGTACGAAGAGGTCGAGAGCTTCGCGTGGACGCTGGACGTGCTCGGGATCGGCGTCGGTGACATCGACCGGACGGTGCGCACGCGCTCGACGTTCGGGTGGGTGGCCAAGATATTCGGTCTGCTGCTCGTGGGCGGGCCGATCTCCGCCGCCGGACACGTGATGTTCTTCGTCCCCTACCAGCTCACCGACTGGCTGGCCACGCGTCCGCAGATCCGCAGAGAGCGCCAGTCCACGTGGAAGCTCCTCGGCGGTGCCGTCATCTACCTGGTGTGGATCACGATTCTCGCGCTCGTTGCCGGCGTGGTCTTCGGCGTGCGGGCCGGCGCTGGAGTCGCCATCGGACTTCCCGTTCTCGCGCTCGTGACCCAGTTCGTGCGCGACCGGTGGAAGGACTCTCGCGTGCAGGCACACCGGTATCTGCTTCTGCAGAGGAAGGGTGACGTTCGAGCGCAGCTCCTGGCCCGGCGCAAGAAACTGGCCCAGGCGCTCGACCGTCTGCGGGGCGAAGTGAGGGGAGGCTGAAAGTCGTATTGCCTTGACAATCGCGCTCGTTTCGATGTCAATGGAGTGTCCCGGCTATTCCCATCCACATCTGAGGGAGCAACGATGATGCACAAAGCTGTAATGATCCTCGCTACCGCGCTGCTGGCGCTGCCAGCGACCGCGCTGGCCCAGTATGGCGACGACGCACACAAGGCGGTCGAGGCGTCGGCGGCCAAGTGGCAGGCCGCCTACAACGCGGGCGACGGAGCCGCATTAGCAGCGTTGTACGCCAAGGACGCCGTCCTGCATCCGCCCAACTCGGCACCGGTTCACGGCGCTGAGGCGATCGAGGCCTTCTGGACGGCTGCCGTGGGTGAGGGAGGCACGACCGAGCTGACGACCGAGGAAGTCTATGCCATGGGTGACATGGTTGTAGAGGTCGGCATGTACACGGGCACAAATGCGGACGGGTCGCACGCAGATCACGGTCACTACACCGTCGTATACAAAAAGAAGGGCGAGCACTTGATGATGTTCCGCGACATGTGGAACAGCGACATGAGTCCGTAACCTGCGCGTACTCTTTCGATCGCCGATCCCGGATCTAATGCGGGATTCCCAGCGAGCGCCCGGCTTCG
>JAUVTH010000038.1 GCA_030601615.1 Gemmatimonadota bacterium | reverse complement strand
TCGAAAGACAGTCAGCGGGCGAGCGCAGTGCATTCCATCGCCGACACCCGGTACGAGACGGCCCTGCGGGAGGCGAGCGCAGAGCTCGCCGAGGCGCGCAACGGAGTGATCGCGGCCCGACAAGGCGTGGAGGCCACGCTGGCAGCTGAAGAGGCGGCGACAGTGGGCGCCGAGTTGATGCGGCGCCGATTCGAGGAAGGACTCGCTACCGCTGCAGACCTCCTTCAGGCGGAGTCACGCAGGGCCCAGGCCGAAAGTCATGCGATCGACGTGCAGGCCGGTTTCCGGATGGCGGAGGCCCGGCTGCGGTTCGTCACCACACTGCACCAGGACGGGAACGACCGATGAAGCGATACGCGATGTTGCTCGCACCTTTGATGCTGGCTTCGATGGCCGCATGCGGCGGAGAAGAGCCGGGCGAAGTGGACAGTGTGGCAGACGCCGGCACGGTGCTCGTAAGCGCCGCGACATCCGCTGAGTCCGGGGCCCAGGTTCCGGCCAGGATCGTGGCCCGCGAGAGCGCGAACCTTGCGACCCGGGCGAGCGGCACAGTGGAGGCCGTTCTGGTCGACGTCGGAACCTCGGTTCACAGGGGTGAGGTCCTCGTGCGGCTCGAGGCGTCGGGAGTCGAGTCGGCGGTGGCACGAGCCGAGGCCCAGGCGGTTGTCGCGCGTCGCACATTCGACCGCCTCTCGAACCTGGAGCGGGATGGCGCGGCGACTCGGCAGGAGCTCGACCAGGCAGAGGCGGGCCTGAGGACCGCCGAAGCGGTGTTGGATGAGGCAAGGGCGGCGCGGGAGTACGTAGTGCTGCGTGCTCCGTTCGACGGCACCGTCACGGCGCGTCTCGTGGATCCGGGTGATCTCGCGGTGCCGGGCAGACCGGTTCTGCTGATTTCCGGCGCGGGCGATCTGAAGGTCGAAGCGGATCTTCCGGCATCTCTGGCGGACTTCGTTTCCGTGGGCGATCGGGTCAGCGTGGTTCGACCGGAGAATGGAGAGCGCTGGGCGGCCACCGTCAGCCGGGTCGTGCCGGTGATCGAGCTGTCGAGTCACCGGTTCCGGATCGAGGCGACGTTCGACGAGTCGACGGATCTCCCTGTAGCCGGCACGTTCGCGCGCATCGAGATGGCGGGCAGGGGAGAGCGGAGCGCCTGGATTCCTCTCGACGCGCTCGTGCGCCGCGGCCAGCTCACGGGAGTGTTCGTAGTCGTGGGCGATGCTCTCCGGGTCCGGTGGATCCGGACGGGCCGCCGAACGGGTGATGCCGTCGAAGTACTGGCCGGTCTGCGCGAAGGCGCCCTCGTCGTCCGCGAACCCGATCCCGGCCTGGTGGACGGTGCGCGCGCCAGCGCGACGGAAATCGTCGCATGGGTCTTCTCTCCGGATGGTGGGCGATGAAGACCGAGATCGCGGGACGCCTCGCGGACGCGTTCCTGACTTCGAAGCTCACCCCCCTGCTGCTGGCGGCGGCGCTCGGGCTCGGAGTCTACACGATGTCCACCCTCCCGAGCGAGGAAGAGCCTCAGATCATCGTGCCTCTGGCCGATATCTATCTGCCCATGCCAGGAGCCGAGCCCGAGGAAATCGAGAACCGGGCCCTCATACCGCTCGAGAACGTTCTCTCGGGGATCGAAGGGGTGGAGTACGTCTACAGTCATGCCGAGCCCGGATTCGGACTGGTGACGGTGCGCTATGAGGTCGGGAGGGATCTCGAGGACAGTCTCATACGGCTCTACGCCACTCTGATGAAATACGCGGACCGGATGCCCGCGAGCCTCGTGTTTCCGCTTGTCAAGACGGTCTCGATCGACGACGTGCCATTCTTCTCTGTCACCCTCACGGGAGACCGGGACCACGCCGAGCTTCGCCGCATCGCTGAGGAAACGGCAACCGCCTTCGAAGCGGTTCCGGACGTGCGCGACGTACAGGTCATCGGCGGGCAGCCACGTGAGATGAGAGTCGAGCTGTCGCTGGAGCGAATGACCGAGCTTGGCGTGGATCCCGGGACGGTCGTCGAACGGCTCAATGCGGTCAACGTGAGCTTCGAGGCCGGCCGGTACTCTGCCGCCGATCGGGTAGTCCGCGTCGTAGGGGGTGCGTTTCTGAGGACGGCCGACGACGTGGCCGGGGTCGTGCTCGACGTACGGGACGGCCGCCTCGTGCAGGTGGGTGACATCGCCCGGGTGACGGACGGTCCCGCCGAGGTGGACAGCTACACGTTCCACGGGAGGCCAGGGGAGGCCCTGAGGCCAATGGTCAGCATTACAGTGTCCAAACGCCCGGGCGCTGACGCCACCGAAGTGGGGAACAGGCTCGAGCACACGCTGGGCCGCCTGGAGGGCAGGGTCGTGCCGGTCGACGTGGAAGCGCTGGTCAGCCGAAACTACGGTGAGACAGCCCGCGAGAAGGTCACGACGCTCAAGGAGCATCTGGGGCTCGCAGTAATCGCTGTGGGCATCGTGATCGCAGTGTTCATGGGCTGGCGGAGCGCCGTGGTCGTGATGCTGGCGGTGCCGATCACATTCGCCCTGACGCTGTTCGTGTACCAGATCTTCGGCTACACCCTGAACCGGGTGACCCTGTTCGCGCTGATCTTCGTGACGGGAATCGTGATCGACGATTCGATCATCGTTGCCGAGAACATGGAGCGGCACTTCCGAATGAGGGACCGTCCGCTTCGGGCTGCCGCACGGGCCGCGGTGGACGAGGTCGGCAACCCGACCATTCTGGCGACCCTGACCGTGATCGCGGCGGTACTTCCGATGCTGTTCGTGTCGGGTCTGATGGGTCCGTACATGAGCCCGATGCCCATCGGGGCCAGCATCGCGATGATGTTCTCGCTTCTCGTCGCGCTGATCGGCACCCCGTGGCTCGCATTCCGCCTTCTCGGTAAGGCGTACCAGGGCGAAGATGAAGAATCGGCCTACGTGCTCGAGGAAACGAAGATCTATCGGGCGTACCGGCGGTTAATGGAGCCGCTGCTCGATAAGCCGGCCCGGTTGGTCGCCGTTCTCGGGGTGGTGGTGCTTCTGTTGCTCGGAACGACGGGACTGTTCTTCACGCGCGCCGTGTTGTTGAAGATGCTCCCGTTTGACGACAAGAATGAGATGCAGGTGATCCTGGATCTCCCCGAAGGGACCACCCTTGAGACAAGCGCGGCGCTGGCCCTCGACGTAGCTCGCGGGCTCGAGGCGGTGCCGGAGATCGCCGATGTCCAGGTCTACGCCGGAGTGGCAGCGCCATTCAACTTCAACGGAATGATCCGACATTACTATCTACGTAGAGGGAATAACGTTGCGGATATTCAGGTAAACCTCGTTGATAAGTCTGATCGGAGCGCTAAGAGCCACGACATCGCGAAAACCGTTCGGCCGATCGTCGATTCGGTCGTAGCTGAATCCGGTACCGGCGCGCGGGCCAAGATCGTAGAGGTGCCACCGGGACCGCCGGTTCTCGCCACCCTGGTGGCCGAGGTTTACGGGCCGGACGAGTTGGCACAGCGGCAGGTCGCGGAGCAGGTCATGCTGCGGTTCGCGGAACACCCCGGTGTAGTTGCTATCGACTGGTCGCTGACTGATCCGCAGGAGGAGCTGCGCCTGTCGGTGGACGAGGAGAAGGCGGCTCTCGCGGGAGTGGCGAAGGAGCAGGTCGTACATGCGCTCGCCGTCGGCCTTGGAGGCACGGTAGCCACGTATCTGTCGGCCCCGCAGGCACGGGCACCGGTTCCCGTGCGCGTTCGCCTTCCGGAAGAGGTTCGCTCGGGGGCAGATAGGATCGGGGCACTGCACGTCGCCTCCCGGCTGGGAGGGATGGTTCCGGTGGGGCAGCTCGTCGAGAGCGAAACGGCGACCGTGCCCCAACCGATCGATCGAAAGAACGGACAGCGCGTCGTCTACGTAACGGCGGAAGTGGCCGGCGCCGAAGAGAGTCCGGTGTACGCGATTCTCGACCTGCAGGACCGGATCTCCGAGATCGAGCTGCCATCGGGTGCGGGCCTCGGACAGCTCTACACACGTCAGCCGAGCACCGTCGAGCAGCCGGTCATGAAGTGGGACGGCGAATGGCAGGTGACGTACGAAGTGTTCCGGGACCTCGGCATCGCGTTCGCGGGGGCGTTACTGCTGATCTACGGTCTTCTCGTAGCCTGGTTCGGCAGCTTCGTAACCCCGCTCGTGATGATGACGGCGATTCCGCTCACGCTGATCGGAATCGCACCGGGCCATCTCGCTTTCGGGGCCTTCTTTACGGCCACGTCGATGATCGGGATGATCGCGCTCGCCGGGATCATGGTGCGGAACGGGATCCTCTTGATCGACTACCTGGAAGCGCGTCTGGATGCCGGCATTCCGTTGAAGCAGGCGGT
This sequence comes from Gemmatimonadota bacterium, assembly GCA_030601615.1. Taxonomy (GTDB): domain Bacteria; phylum Gemmatimonadota; class Gemmatimonadetes; order Palauibacterales; family Palauibacteraceae; genus Benthicola. Next base: position 5,591 of record JAUVTH010000038.1, on the reverse strand, counting down.
GCTCGAAGCGGGTGCCGTGCGCACCCGGCCGATTGCCCTCACGGCCGGAACGGTGATCATCGGGGCGATCGTGATCCTGTTCGATCCGATCTTCGAGGGACTCGCTGTCGCCCTGATCACCGGCTCACTGGCATCGACGCCGCTGACACTGGTGGTTGTGCCGGGCATCTACTTCCTGCTCCGGAGAGAGAGGCCCACGAAGCCCGATCCCGAAGAGCAGGTGATCAACGCAACGGACCCATCGCCGGCCTGAGCGTCGGAGCAAAAGGACGAAACCGATGAAGCTGGTCATGCTGACGTATCTCGAGGGAGACGAGAAGTGTGTCGACCGAATGCTCGCGGAGCTCGACGTTACGAGCTTCACGCGGATGGCCGTGGAGGGCCACGGCCCCGCCGGGTCCGCTGGCTGGTACGGAGAGGGAGCGGCCTACCGTTCCGAGATGATCATCATCTTCGCGGAGGACGAGACGGCCAGGCGCGTGCTGGCCGGGGTGCAGGAATGCACGGCCGTGGAGGATCCCAGGCACCCGATCCGGGCGTTCCTGCTCGGGGTCGAGGACGCTGCGGCATGCAGGTGCCAGCACCCGGCTCAGGCCGAGAGTGCGGACTGACCTTCCGGCAGGTGGAAGCCGGATCCGGGACAACCATGTCCGATCAAAAGGAGTTGCTTCAATGACAATGGATAGAAAGATCAGGCTCGTCGCGGGCACGAACGTGCTCCTCAGCCTCGCGTTGGCGCACTGGGTGAGTCCGTGGTGGCTTCTGTTCACAGCCTTTGTAGGCGTCAACCTGCTTCAGTCGGCACTGACTGGCTGGTGTCTGATGGAGGACATTCTGCGCTGGACAGGCATTCACAGGGAAACCGGGAGCCGAAGCGACGTCTGAGGCCGATCCGCAGTCTTTTCATTCGGGTGGTTCCTCCGTACCTTGCGCCGCTTATGAACGGAGCCGGCACAGGGCCGGCTCCGTGCGGAGGGCACCCGGGTAGAGGACTGGCCCGTTTCCATGCGTACAATTCGAAACAGACTCCTGGTCATACTGGGACTCATCATCGTCAGCGTGTACGCCCTGATCCCAAAGACAGGGCCTACCGGTGAGAAGGTCCCGTCCATCAATCTCGGCCTCGACCTGCAGGGTGGAATGCACCTGGCCGTGGAGGTCGACGATCCCGACGGTACGCTCACGCAAGAGGGACGGGCCGACGCACTCGAGCGGATCCTGACTACGATCCGCAACCGGATCGACGAGTTCGGCGTTCGTGAGCCCACGATTCAGCGCGTGGGGCACGACCGGATCATCGTCGAGCTGGCCGGCATCGACGATCCCGAGCGGGCGAAGGCGATCGTGGAGCGAACCGCGTTCCTGGAGTTCAAGCTCGTTCGCGAGGATGACAGCTTCCGGAACTCACTCCCGCGGATCGACCGCGGCATCGTCCTGGAGCTCGGGGCCGAGAACCTGCGCGACGCCGGTGTGGAAGAGATCGAACCGGAGACTCCCCTCATCATTGATATTCTCGGCACGGTTGAGGATACGGCCGCAGCGCAGGCCGACACGACAGGGGGACAGGCCGCCGACAGCACGGTCGCCGACACGGCCGGGGAAGCAGCTGCGCCGGAGCAGGACACCGGGGAGCCAAACCTACGGCCCCTGACGAGCCTCCTTCTCGAGTCGGGCAATCCCGGCATCCTGCTCGTGGCCGAAGAGGATGTGCCCACCGTGGAACGCTACCTGGCCACCGAAGCCCTGGCGAAGGCCCTGCCGCGGAACACGCAACTCCGTTGGGGAGCCAAGCCGACATCGGCTGGCGGAGGGGCGTACCGCGAGCTCTACGTGCTGGAGGCCGACGCGATCCTGACCGGAGATCTGCTGGCGGACGCGGGCCCGGCGTCCCGGGATCCGCAGTTCAACCAGCCGTACGTGCCGTTCGAGACCACCCGGCGCGGATCCCGCGTGTTCGAGCGTGGCACGGCGCCGAATGTCGGACGTTACATGGCGATCGTGCTCGATCAGAAAGTGCAGAGCGCGCCCGTGATCCGGCAGATGCTCAGTCGTCGGGCCCAGATCGAGATGGGTGGGGGATCGAGCTTCCAGGAGGCCCAGGACCTCGCCCTGGTGCTGCGGGCGGGCGCCCTGCCGATGCCGATCAAGGTCGTCGAAGAGCGGTCTGTGAGCGCATCGCTCGGTGCCGATTCGATTCGCCAGGGCCGGAACGCGTTGATCATCGGGATCGTCGGCGTGGTCCTGCTCATGATCTGGTACTACCGGGTCACGGGCGTGATGGCGGTAGCCGCCCTGGGCGTCTACGTGCTCCTGGTATTGGGCGGGCTCGCTGGCCTGGGTGCGACCTTGACTCTTCCGGGAATCGCCGGGCTCATCCTGTCGGTCGGCATGGCGGTGGACGCGAACGTCCTGATATTCGAGCGGATACGCGAGGAATCGGATGCGGGAAAGACACCCCGGACGGCAGTGGATGCCGGGTTCGCCCAGGCGTTGTCGGCGATCGTTGACGCCAACCTGACCACGTTGATCGTGGCGGCGATTCTTTACCAGTTCGGCACCGGACCGATCCGTGGGTTTGCCGTCACGCTGGTCATCGGAATCATCGCGTCCTTCTTCACTGCGTTGTACGTGACCCGGACGTTCTTCCTCATATACCTCGAGCGGCGCTCGCCGACCGAGCCCCTGAGCATCTGACACGGTCCTGATATGAGATTCTTCAGAAACGCGGACTTCGACTTCCTGTCAATGCGGAAGCGCGCGTACATGGTGTCGGGAGCGCTGATCCTGGTTGGCGTAATATCGCTCGTCCTTCACGGAGGCCCGCGCTACGGCGTTGACTTCACGGGTGGCACGCTGATCCAGGTGGAGTTCGCCCAGGAAACGTCCGTGGGCGAACTGAGAAGCATCTTGTCTGCGGCCGGGATGGAGAACGCGCAGATCCAGCAGTTCGGCGGCTCGAATGAGTTCCTGATCCGAACGCAGGACTTCGAGGGCATCGTCGAAGAGGTGAGCGGTCTACTGCACGAGACCTACGGCATCGACGGGTTCACGATGAGCACCGACGCGGTCGGGCCGAAGGTCGGTTCCGAGCTGCAGAGGAAAGCTGGGCTCGCGATCCTGATGTCGTTCGCGCTCACTCTCATTTATCTGGCCTTCCGCTTCGAGTGGCGCTTCGGGGTCGCGGCGATCATCGCCACGTTCCACGACATTACGATTGCCATTGGCTTCATTTCCCTGCTGAACATCGAAATCACGCTGGCGACCGTCGCGGCGATCCTGACTATTCTGGGGTACTCGTTGAACGATACGATCGTCGTGTTCGACCGCATCCGCGAAAACCTCAAGAAACGCCGCAAGGACAAGTACGAGGACATCATCAACTCCAGCATCAACGAGACCTTGCCGCGTACCGTGCTTACCAGTGGCACAACGCTGGCAACCCTGCTGGCCCTGTTCATCCTGGGTGGAGCGGTTGTGCGCCCGTTCGCCCTGGTGCTGATTATCGGTATCGTGATCGGTACGTATTCCTCGATCTTCGTGGCGTCTCCGACGTTGCTCGAGATCGAAGAGCGGTCGCGCCGCAAGGAAAAGAAGGCCCGCCGCTGATCGAACACGCGGACGGCGGCGTGGCGGCTCTCCGCTGCCGCCACCGCGTGCCCTGCTACCGCTCGAACTGACGGTCTCGCGCTGGTGAAGCTCTTCGACAGCCATCTACATCTCACCGACGCCGCCTTCGCGGTGGACAGGGACGAGACGATCGCCCGGGCCCGCGAGGCGGGTGTGGCCGGAATGGTAACCGTGGCGTCGAATCCCGGCGACGCGCGCCAGGCAATCGACCTCGCTCATCGTTACGAGGGTATCTGGGCGACGGCAGGGTTGCATCCGCACGAAGCCCGGGGCTACACGTCGGAGCTCTTGTCAGATCTCCGTTCGCTCGCGGCGGAGCCGTCGGTCGTGGCCATCGGCGAGACCGGGCTCGATTACTTCTACGACAACTCTCCCCGAGCCGAGCAGGCCGCGAGCTTCGAAGCTCAGCTCGAACTGGCCTCGGAAGCGGGGCTGCCGGTCGTCGTACACTCCCGCTCCGCCGACGCGGACACCATTTGTTTCATCCGTGAGTTTTCGGGGCGCGTGGGCGGTGTGCTTCACTGCTTCTCGGGCGGTGCGGCGCTTCTCGAGGCGGGTCTGGACGCCGGGTGGTACGTGTCGTTCTCGGGAATCGTCACATTCAGGAAGTTCGAAGGCGCCGATCTCGTGCGACGGGTGCCGGCGGATCGTCTGCTGGTGGAGACGGACAGCCCGTACCTCGCGCCTGTTCCGATGCGCGGACGGCGCAACGAGCCTGGACTGGTGGGACACACGTGTGCTGCGCTGGGCGGGATACGGGGTGAGGACGCGGAAGAGGTGGCGCGACGCACGCTCGAGAACGCGTGCCGACTCTACGGCGTCGAGGTGCCGGCGTGAGCGGCTCATCGGATACGAGCCGCCGGGTCCGGATCCTCCCCGATCACGTCGCGAACCAGATCGCTGCGGGCGAGGTAGTCGAGCGTCCAGCGTCGGTCGTGAAAGAGCTCATCGAGAACGCGCTCGATGCGGGAGCGCGGTCGGTGCGGATCGAGCTTCGCAACGGGGGGAAGACCTTCATCCGTGTCGCTGATGACGGCGAGGGAATGAGCCGGCCGGATGCTCTTCTGGCGCTGGATCGACACGCGACGAGCAAGATTCGGACGGCGGAGGATCTCCAGGGCGTCGCCTCGTTCGGCTTCCGTGGCGAGGCCCTGCCATCAATCGCCGCCGTGAGCCGGTTCGAGATGGAGACGGCTCCGGCGGATGGCGGTCCGGCGACGAGGATTCGCGTCACCGGAGGACGCGTCGTGTCGGCGGATGAGATCGCGCGGCGTCCTGGGACCACGGTGACCGTGCGTTCCCTGTTTCAGACCGTTCCCGCGCGCGCGAAGTTCCTGCGAGCCGCCGGTGCGGAGACGCGCGCGGTCAGTGAGGCGGTCCTGCTGCTCGCGCTGTCACACCTGCGGACGGCATTCCACCTGGAGTCGAACGGTAGGGAGCTGTTGGATCTGCCGGCGGCCTTGAGCCCGGCAGAGAGAGTGGCGGCGGTCTGGGGACCGGACGAGGCCGGGCAGCTGTTGGAGTTGGACGACGAGGTGAACGGGATCCGCGTCGGAGGCCTTGTTCAGCGCCCGGATGCGGCTCGCCCAAGCGGCGGGCGACGCTACCTGTTCGTCAACGGGAGGCCGTTCCGCGATCCGACCCTGGTGCGGGCGGTGGATGACGCGTATCGGACGACGGTGGCGCCGGGCCTGCGGCCCACGTTCGTCTTGTATCTGCGACTCACGGGCGACGGTGTGGATGTCAACGTGCACCCCGCGAAGGCCGAGGTCCGTTTCAGCGATCCGATGCGGGTCCGCGAGGCGCTCGCGGGGGCCGTTCGGGCGCGTTTGGCCGCTGTAAGCAGTGCTCCCGGTCTGGCCCCGGACCCCAGGCCGGCCGGGCCCGACACGCCGTCGGCAGGTCGCCCCGCGCCGATGCGAGAGACTTCGGCTCCCATGGTGGCCGAGCGTCCGTCGGGATCT
>JAUVTH010000171.1 GCA_030601615.1 Gemmatimonadota bacterium | reverse complement strand
ATCATCAGCATGCCGGTGACGGAGGGGCAGGAGGTAGCCAGGGGCCGCCTCCTGGCACAGCTCGACGCACGAGACTTCGAGGCCAGGCGAGACGCGGACCGGGCCCGGCGGTCGGCGGCGCGCGCCGACTACGAGCGCCATATCGAGCTCTACTCCGTGAATGCCATTTCGCTCCAGGACCTGGAGCTCAAGGAGCGCGAGTTCGAGGTGGCGGATGCCAACCTCCGGATGTCCCAGAAGGCCGTGGACGACGCGACGCTGCGCGCTCCGTTCGCCGGCCGCATCGCCCGCACGCTGGTGGACGAATTCCAGACCGTGCAGGCCAAGGAGCCCGTGCTGATCCTGCAGGACGACACCGGCCTCGAGATCGAGATCGACGTGCCCGAGGCTGACGCCCTGGTGGCGGTGCGTGGCCTGAGCATGGAGCAGAGGAACGCGCTGATCGAAGCGCGCGTGACGATCAGTGCCTTCCCGGATAGCGATTATCCCGCCCGGATCAGCGAGTTCTCGTCCCTTGCCGATCCAGTGACCCGGACCTTCAGCGTTACGGTAGCTTTCGACAGGACCGGCGATCTGCCCCTGGCGCCCGGCATGACCGCGAGCGTGGCCGCACGCAGGGCCGAGGGCGCGGCCGGAACGGGGATCTACCGGGTGCCGGCGGTCGCGGTCCTGGCGGGTGCCGCAGGGGACCCCACCGTCTGGAAGGTGGATCCCGAGACCATGACCGTCCGGCAAGTCCCGGTCAGCGTGGGAACGCTCTATGGCGATGAAGTGGAAATCGTGGCCGGTCTCGAGGACGGGGACGTGATTGCGGCCTCCGCGGTCCAACACCTCCGCGATGGCATGGAAATCAGGCGCATGGCCGATCGAGAAGCGCAATGAACGTTACCCAGTTCTGCCTCGACAACAGGACCACGACGCTGGTTGTCACCGCGTTCCTCGTCGTCGGAGGCGTGCAGTCGTACCGGACCATGGGCCGCCTGGAAGACCCCGACTTCACCATCAAGGACGCGGTGATCGCAACGCCGTATCCCGGTGCGACGGCCGTCGAGGTCGAGGAAGAGGTGAGCGACAAGATCGAGGTCGCGGTACAGAAGCTGAAGCAGCTCGACGAGGTCGAGTCGATGTCGCTTCGCGGCCTGTCGATCGTGACGGCCACCATCAAGGACAACTACGACAAGACGACCCTACCCCAGGTATGGGACGAGTTGCGGCGGAAGGTGGGAGACGCGCAGAGCGGCCTGCCTCCGGGCGCAGGCCCGTCCATCGTCAACGACGATTTCGGCGACGTGTACGGGGTGTTCTTCGCCCTGTACGGGGAGGGCTACTCGCAGGCGGAGCTGTACGAAGTCGGCAAGCTTCTGCGCCGGGAGCTGCTGCTGGTGCAGGACGTGGCCAAGATCGACTTCTTCGGCGTCGAGCCGGAGGTGATCTACGTCGAGCCGGACCGCGACCGGATGTCGCAGCTCGGCATCCCCCCCGGCGTGATCGTACAGGAGCTGAAGGCCAGGAACGTCGCGGCGTATTCCGGCCACGTGAAGGTCGGACCCGAGTGGATCGTGATCGAGCCGACTGGCGTGTTCGTGTCGGTAGCCGACCTCGGTTCCCTGTTGATCAGCGGCGAGCCCGGTGGGGCCCAGATCTTCCTGCGAGATGTGGCCACCATCCGCCGCGGATACCAGGATCCTCCGAACACGCTCCTCCGCTTCAACGGCGAGCCGGCCATCGGACTCGGCGTGTCCACCGTCCCCGGCGGCAACGTCGTCACGATGGGCGAGGGCCTGAAGGTCCGCCTGCAGGAACTGAAACCGCAAATTCCGCTCGGCATCGAGTTCGGGATAGTGGCCATGCAGTCCGAGGCCGTCACGACTTCGATCAACAACTTCCTGGTCAGCCTCCTGGAGGCCGTGGCCATCGTCGTGGTGGTGCTCCTCCTTTTCATGGGCCCGCGCAGCGGGCTCCTGATCGGCTTCGTCCTGTTCCTCACGATCGCTGGCAGCTTCATCATCATGCCACGCATGGGGGTGGTGCTGGAGCGGATCTCTCTCGGCGCCCTGATCATCGCCCTGGGCATGCTGGTGGACAACGCCATCGTCGTGGTGGACGGCATGCTCGTGAGAATGCAGCAGGGAATGGATCGTGTGCAGGCCGCACTCGAGGTCGTGAAGCAGACCTCCTGGCCTCTGCTAGGCGCCACGGTGATCGCCGTGCTGGCTTTCGCGGCCATCGGCACATCCCAGGACTCGACGGGGGAGTACACCCGCTCGCTGTACACGGTCATTCTCATTTCGCTGATGCTGAGCTGGGTCACCGCGATCACCGTGACGCCGTTGCTCGGCGTCATGTTCCTGAAGGTCAAGCCGCCGAAGCCGGGCGAAGCCGAGAAGGACCCGTACTCCGGGAAGTTCTATGCCGGCTTCAGCAGCTTCCTGCGCGGGAGCATCCGCTACCGCTGGGTGACCGTCGGCGTGGTCGTGGCGGTGTTCGCGGCTTCCCTGGTCGGGTTCGGGCACGTGGAGCAGAGCTTCTTCCCGAACTCCACCCGACCCCAGATGATGGTCGACTACTGGCTTCCTCAGGGAACGCACATCCGGGATACCGAGTCGGATGTGAAGGAGATCGAGAGCTGGCTGCTCGAGCAGGAAAGCGTGACGGACGTCGCGTCCTCCATCGGTGCCGGGACCCTGCGTTTCCTGCTCACCTATACGCCGGAGAAGACCAACACCGCCTACGCGCAGATGCTGGTCACCGTGGACGACGCCAGCCTCATCGATCAGATGATGCTGGATTTCCAGGTGTACCTGGAGGAAGCCTATCCGCACGGGCAGCCACAGACTCGCAAGTTCGTCCTCGGTCCGGGTGAGCCGGGTAAGATCCAGGCCCGGTTCTTCGGATCGAACGCCGACACGCTCCGTGCGCTCGCCGGGATGGCCCAGTCCATCCTGGAGGGGGAGCCGAACCTGTACGGGGTACGCTCGGACTGGAGGGAGCGCGTCAAGGTCGTGCGTCCCGTCGTGGCCCAGGAGCAGGCCAACTTGAGCGGTATCACCCGCCAGGACATCGCCCTCTCACTTCTCCAGGGATTCGAAGGGGCCCGGATCGGCGTCTACCGGGAAGGTGACGAGCTGCTCCCGATCATCGCGAGAGCCCCGGAGAGGCAGCGGACCGATGTGACGAGCATCCAGAGCCTTCAGATCTGGAGCCCCCGTGCCGGGCGCATGATTCCCCTCCGACAGGTCGTGTCGGGCTTCGAGACCACGTTCGAGGATGACATCATCTACCGGATGGACCGCAGGCGATCGATACGTGTGGTCGCTGACCCGAGGGAGGGAGAGGGGCCGCCGATGCTGGCGAAGGTGAGGCCGGAGATCGAGGCGATCCCCCTGCCCGAAGGTTACGAGCTCGAGTGGTGGGGCGAGGTGAAGAACAGCGCGAAGGCGCAGTCTTCCCTGGCTGCGACGTTTCCCGTCTTCGTGCTCCTGATGGTGCTGATCACGGTGGCCCTGTTCAACTCGCTTCGCCAGACGGGCGTCATCTGGCTGGTCGTTCCCCTAGCCATCATCGGTGTGACCGTCGGGCTCCTCGCCACGGGACAACCCTTCGGCTTCATGGCCTTGCTGGGCTTCATGAGCCTGTCGGGGATGCTGCTCAAGAACGCGATCGTACTCGTCGACGAGATCAACACGCAGCGGAAGTCGGGGAAGGATGACCACGCGGCGATCATCGACTCAGCAGTCAGTCGCCTGCGGCCCGTCGGCATGGCCGCGGCGACAACGATCCTGGGCATGCTACCGCTCGTCGTGGATGCCTTCTTCGTGTCGATGGCGGTGACGGTCATGTTCGGCCTCGGCTTCGCGACGATCCTCACCATGATCGTGGTGCCGACGCTGTTCGCGATCTTCTACAAGGTGAAGTCGCCGGCACGCGCGTCGTAGACGCAGGCGCCCCGCTGACGGGGCGCCTGCGCTGGGTCGACCCGAGACACGAAAGTGAGGGAATCGAGCCATGGGCCAAATGGAGGTCCAGGCCGCCGCGCACCTCCATGACCGCCGCCTAACGGAGACCAACCATGGCAGAAGTCAACGCCTTTGCCCGCCTGCTGGAGATCCTGCAAGCCCAGCCGGTTCTCACGCTCTTTCTGATTCTCGGCGTGGGGTACCTGATCGGCGGTATCCGCATAGCCAGCTTTTCCTTCGGTCCCGTAGCCGGCGTGTTGTTCGCGGGCCT
>JAUVTH010000161.1 GCA_030601615.1 Gemmatimonadota bacterium | reverse complement strand
GTCATCCAAGCAGGAGAGCCGGGTGCAATGACCGAGTACAGAGTCACCGTGGGCAAAGAAACGCTGGTTTTCGCCGCCGGCCACTTCATCACGCATGGTAACGGCGCGTGTGAATCACTGCACGGCCACAACTATAGAGTCGGCGTAACGCTCTCCGGTGACCTCGATCACCATTCACTGGTGTACGACTTCATCGCTCTCAAGCGCGACATGGAATCGCTCCTTTCCGAGCTGGACCATCGGATGCTCCTCCCGACGCTGAATCCCGAACTGGATGTGACGACGGTCACGGGCGGTGAGGTAGAGGCACGGCACGCGACCAGCCGGTATGTGTTTCCGGAGTCAGACGTGGCGCTTCTCCCGATCCCGAACACCACGGCGGAACGACTCGCCGAGTATCTCTGCGGCCGACTCGTCGAGAACCTGAGCCGGGCGGGACCCGATCGGATTCACAGGGTACAGATCGAGGTCGAGGAGACGCCGGGCCAGTCCGCCTTTTTCGTCAGGACACTTGGAGACTGTTGAACGGATCGGCATGGGAGCGTATCCCGACGGAGGCGGCGTGAACCAGCCGCTGCTGATGGACGTAAGCGACGCGCCGGGTCCCGAAGAGCTGTTCGCTGATCTGGCAGACGAGCCCTGGGTTCTGTGGCTCGACACCGCTCTCGCGGAGGCCGCGGGGCGTGGACGTTACTCGTTCCTGGCCGTTGACCCGTTCCGGGTGCTGAGGGGACGTGCCGGACAGTCGGAGTGGGTGGAGTCGGGGGGAATGAGAGCCGCGCCGGGCGGTCCTCTCAGCGAGCTTCGGCGAGCGATGGAGCGGTACCGCCTCGCCAGCCAGGAGTCTCTGCCACCATTCTGCGGTGGGGCCGGCGGACTATTCGGATACGAGCTGGCCGGCGATCTCGAGGTGATCCCTGCGGCAGCTCACAGGGACATCCGTTCTCCCGATCTGGAAGTCGGCCTGTACGATCTGGTCATCGGCTGGGATCGGGTCGAGAACCGCTGCTGGATCGCCTCTACCGGGTACCCCGACACGGACGCTGCCGGTCGCCACAAGGCCACGCGCAGACTAGAGCAGGCCCGGGCGTGGCTGTCGGGCGGACGGCCTCCCTCGGAGCACCGGATTCCCGGAGGCACAGCGCTGGACCTTGCACGTACAAAGTCGCCTCGCACGTTTCCGGTGCCGGGTGCTCCCGGCGTTCGCTCCACATTCTCGCCACCGGACTATCGCCGAACCGTTCGACGGGCGATCGATTGGATCCGCGCGGGCGACATCTTTCAGGTGAACCTGTCGCAGCGCTTCGAGGCCCGAAGCTCCGTTGGTGCGAGTCGCCTGTACCTTCGCCTCAGAGAGGCCAGCCCGGCACCTTTCGGCTCCTTCTACGGAGGCGATCAGATCGCCGTCCTCAGTACGTCGCCCGAACGGTTTCTCCACGTGACGCCGACCGGCCACGTTCAGACGCGCCCCATCAAGGGAACCAGGCGACGTAGCAAGAATCGTGAGATGGACACGCTTCTGGCAACCGAGCTCGCGTCGAGCGCCAAGGACAGGGCGGAAAACCTGATGATCGTAGATCTGCTCCGTAACGACCTCTCGCGAGTATGCCGAGCGGATTCTGTACGGGCGGTCGAGCTTTTTCGTCTCGAGTCCTACTCGAACGTGCACCACCTCGTGTCCACCGTGGAGGGCGATCTCCTCGAGGGACGGGACTGTACAGACCTCCTGAGGGCGACCTTTCCTTCCGGGTCGGTCACCGGGGCGCCGAAGATCAGGGCGATGGAGATCATCTCGGAGCTCGAGCCGGTAGCGCGCGGTCCGTACTGCGGAGCGCTCGGCTATCTCGGATTCGGCGGCGACATGGACACGAGTGTCTCCATCCGAATCGCGGTCGTAGCAGGGGAACGGATCGTCTTTCACGCGGGCGGAGCCATCGTCGCGGACTCAGACCCTGCGGCCGAGTACGAGGAGACGCTGGACAAGGCGCGGGCGCTCATCTCGGCAATCGCGGAGATCGATCCATGATTGTCCTGCTGGACAACTATGATTCGTTCGGCCACAACCTTGCTCGCTACCTGGCTCAGCTCGGGGAGCAGGTCGAGGTCTTCCGGAATGACGCGTCCGATGTCTCGAGCCTCCTGGCGCTCGAACCGACCCACATCGTCATCTCTCCGGGTCCGTGTACGCCGGCGGAAGCCGGAATCGCTGTCGACCTGATCCGAGCGTCGGCGCCCACCGTGCCCGTCCTTGGCGTGTGCCTCGGGCACCAGTGCATCGGGACCGCTTTCGGAGCCCGGATCGTACGCACGGACCCGGTTCACGGTAAGGTCTCTGCGGTCGTGCACACGGGTCGTGGACTTTTCTTCGGACTTCCCTCGCCGCTTCAGGCCACTCGTTACCATTCGCTGGTCGTGGATCCGGCTTCCCTGCCGGACGAGTTGGTCGCCACGGCCTCAACACCCGGGGGCGTCCTGATGGCGATCCGGCACGCGACGTATCCTGTCTGGGGAGTCCAGTTTCATCCCGAGGCCGTGTTGACGGAGCACGGATACGCCCTGCTGCGCAACTTCTTGGCCCTGGGCAGGATGGCGACTCCTCCGGGTCTCGCCCCGGGCCTGCCGGAGCCCGAGTCGCCGCATATCGCAACGATCGGTCCGCCATAGCAGGTCCCTGCGAGGCTTGAGACCCGGAGCACGAATGACCGCTCGACCGGCGGCCCGCGTGCCGGCATGCCTCAACGATCCTTGTGGCGAGCACGGAACTGCAGGGCTTCGGCCACATGCTGCGCCCGGATCGATCGGCAGGCGTCGAGGTCGGCGATCGACCGGGAGACCCGAAGTATCCGGTGACACGCGCGGGCGCTGAGTCCGAACCGGTTTGATCCCTTCTGGAGAAGCCCTTCCGCCTCCGAGCCGAGGCTACAGTGCTGACGAATCCCGCGGGTCGTGAGCCGGGCGTTCAGCGCGGCGCGCTTGCCACTTCGATCAGCCGCCCGCGCGCGGGCTTCGCTCACATGGTCGAGCATCACCTCGCTTTCGGGGTTTCCCGGACCGGCGCTGAGGGTGTTCCAAGTGATCGAGGGCACGTCCACGTACATGTCGACCCTGTCCAGGAGGGGCGCGGACAGCCGGGCCGTGTATCGACGCACGGCAGCCGGGTCACAGGTACAGGATCTCTCGACCTCGGTGAGCCTTCCGCAGGGACAGGGGTTCATGGCTGCCACGAGCAGGAAACTGGACGGGAACTCGACGCTCGTTCCGGCCCGTGTGATCCTCACGACGCCGTCTTCGAGCGGCTGGCGAAGCGCTTCCAGGGCCACCGGGCGAAACTCCGGCAGCTCATCGAGAAACAGAATGCCGTTGTGGGCGAGGGAGATCTCGCCGGGACGGATGGGTATTCCTCCACCCACGAGGCCGACTCCGGTAATCGTGTGGTGTGGAGCTCGAAACGGTCGACCCGCCATCAACCCGGTCCCGGGAAGAAGCCGGCCAGCCACGCTGTGCACCGCCGTAGTCTCGAGTGCCTCTTTGAGCGTCAGCGGTGGGAGGATCGTCGGCAGCGCTCGAGCCAGCATTGTCTTTCCGACGCCGGGAGCTCCCCTGAGCAGGACACTGTGTCCCCCCGCCGCGGCGATTTCCAGGGCACGTTTCGCCGTTCCCTGACCGCTGACCTCGCCGAAGTCGAGCGCCTGTGGAACTGCGGGCTCGTCGAGAACCGGAACGTCCTCGGCGGATGGGAGCTTCGCTTCGCCTCGCAAGAACTCCAGCACCTGACCCAGGTTCCGAGCACCCAGGACGCGAAGTCCGCGGACCGCCCTGGTCTCGGCAAGATTCGCCTCGGGGACGATCAGGCCCTCCAGAGACGGCAGCCTCCGACATCGCAGCGCCACGGGCAGGGCTCCCCGCACGGGTCTCACGGTACCGTCGAGGCCCAGCTCTCCGACGTATGCCCAGCGACTGCTCCGTCGACCCGGCACGTGCCCTGCGCCTGCCAGCACCGCGACGGCCACCGGGAGATCGAAAGCCGCACCATCCTTGCGGACGTCAGCGGGAGCCAGGTTGACCGTGATGCGAAGGCCAGGCACCCTCAATCCGAGCTGCGCGGCAGCGGACCGGAATCTTTCCCGGCAATCGCGCGCGGCGGACGGAGCGAGCCCGACGATTCCGATCATCGGGGTCCCCCGCCGGATCGCTACCTCGACCCGGACGTGAAGCGCCTCGAGTCCGAGAATCGCCGCACTGTGGACGCTGTGTACCATTCCGGCATGGTGAGCCGGGGCATCAACGGACCATCACCGTCGGCTGTCCGTGCAGCGGCGCGGCGACTCAGTGAGGCGATTCAGTGAGGCGTCGGATGCTCCGTCTCGGGGTCGAGGTGGTCCCGCAGTTCGACCCACAACCGAGGGTGTGCCT
>JAUVTH010000288.1 GCA_030601615.1 Gemmatimonadota bacterium | reverse complement strand
GACTACATCCTTCCGTATCCGTATCCGCAGGCTACGGCCGCCATGGGTCCGCCTGAGGTCAGTGGGATGGAATACCCGATGATCACGTTCATCACCCACCAGGCCAAGGATCGGGGGCTCAACGGCGTCGTTACGCACGAGTTGAGCCACTTCTGGATGCCGATGATCGTCGGCACGAAGGAGATGGCGTATCCGTGGATGGACGAAGGGCTCACGACGTACAACACGTCGCTTGCCATGGCCGACTATTACGAGAATCCTGTCACGCGTCCGGGCGACGACCGGGGCTACCAGATGGTCGTCCAGATGGAGATGCAGGAGCCCATCATGGGCCACGCGGACTACGCGGAGCACATGTTCGGCCAGAATGTCGCCGCCTACAGCAAACCTGGGATGCTGCTCCACACCATGCGGCACATGATCGGCCAGGAGAATTTCGACGCGTTCTATAAGGACTACGCGGCGACCTGGGCGTTCAAGCACCCGATGCCGTGGGACTTCTTCGCCATGATGTCGGAAGCCGCCGGCGCCGACCTCGACTGGTTCTGGCAGCCCTGGTTCTTTGGCGAGGCCACGCTGGATCAGGCGCTGGATGAGGTCTTGCTTGGCGCCGGTTCCGCCGACATTACCGTGTCGAACCTGTCCAGCGGCGTCATGCCCGTGGAGATGAGGCTCGAGTACGCCGATGGTTCATCCGAAACGGTGGTGTGGCCAGCTTCGGTGTGGGCCGGTACTCGGACCGCGACCGGTTCGGTGGCCACCTCGGGCGACCTGCAGAAAGTCACGATCGATCCGGACGGCTACTACCCGGATCTCGATCGATCGAATAACGAGTGGGAGGCGGTCGACGGCTGATCCGCGTCTCGCGCAGCCCGGCCAGGTGATGGCAGGCAACACGCGCGACGAAGAGGTCTGGCAGAGCTATCAGGAGTACTTCCGGGCGGCGCCCGAGATCGTTTTTGAGTGGAACGACAGGGAAAGCGCCGCCCGGGGCTGGCTCGTCATCAACAGCCTCAAGGGAGGCGCCGCCGGTGGCGGCACGCGCATGCGGGTCGGGCTGACTCGCGACGAAGTGACCTTTCTGGCGAAGGCGATGGAGCTGAAATTTGCGTTCGCCGGTCCCGACATCGGTGGCGCGAAGTCGGGCATCGACTTCGATCCATCAGACCCTCGCAAGGCGCAGGTTCTGGAACGATGGTTCCGCGCCATCCGCTCCGAGCTCCTCACTCGGTACGGCACGGCCGGTGACCTGAACGTGAGCGAGATCGATGAGGTGATCCCGATATGCCGCGACATCGGGATCGGACACCCGCAGATCGGCGTGCTGCGCGGCCATTTCGGTCTGGACGGCGAAGCCCTCGGCCGCCGCTGCGAGCTCATGCACATTGGCCTCGATCAGCCCGTGCCACCGGAGTACGGCCTGGCCGGCAAGGAGGCCCGTGTGTTCGCGCTCGTGACCGGGTACAGCGTGACCCAGTCCGCCTTGCGTCTTCTCCACCACCAGGGGCATGAACCCTCCGATACCAGGGTTTTGCTCCAGGGCTTCGGGACTGTGGGTGGAGCGACGGCGCTCTATATGGTACGAGCCGGCTTCCGAATCGTGGGCATCGTGGACGCGCGGGGTGGCCTCCTGGACGAGGCGGGACTATCGGTGAACGAGATCGAGGAGCTGCTGCTCCGTCGGGACGGAAACATGCTGCCGGCGGTGCGCGATGGTTCTCGTTGGGTGTCGCCGGAGGGGTTGTTCGATACCCCCGCCGACATGCTCGTCGCGGCGGCGGCGTCCGGAACGCTCGACCGTACCGTTCTCGACCGGCTGCACGACGCGGGAGTCCGATCCATCGTTGCCGGGGCCAATCACCCGTTCGCGGCAGATTCCCCCGGCGATACGTCGGTCGAGCAGGAGGCCGACGAGCGATTCGCCGTAGTGGCAGACATCATAGCGAGCTGTGGCACGGCGCACGCCTTCGCGTGCCAGAGCCGCTCCGACTTCCCGCTGCAGCCTCATATTGTCTTCGAATCAATCGAGGCCACGGTCGGAGACGCCGTGGATGAGGTGGTGCGCCGGGCAGGAAGCGCCGAGCACGGCCTTCTCGCTGCCGCTCTCGACATGGCTCTTGAGCGGCGTGGCGGATCTTCAAGCAACAGCAATCAACCGGAGTAGAATCGTGAGTGCAGACCTGACAGCATACGTCCGCTCGAACGGTGAGCGGTTCGAAGAAGAGCTCGTGGAGTTCCTGAGAATCCCCAGCGTGAGCACGGAGACGGGGTTCGAGGGCGACCTGGCTCGCTGCGCCGAGTGGCTGGCGGACGCCATCCGTGAGGCGGGGATGGACAACGTCGAGATCATTGCGACCGACGGGAACCCATTGATCGTGGGTGAGAAGATCGTCGATCCGGACGCGCCCACGCTGCTCGTGTATGGGCACTACGACGTGCAGTCGGTGGATCCGGTCGAGCTCTGGGACTCGCCGCCTTTTGAGCCCGACGTGCGCGACGGCCGTATGTACGCGCGCGGCACGAACGACGACAAGGGACAGGTCCACATGCACATCAAGGCCCTGGAGACTCGTCTTCTGGGCGGATTCGGAATGCCGGTCAATGTGAAGCTGTGCATCGAGGGAGAGGAGGAGGTCGGGAGCACGCACCTGGAGAGCTTCCTGCGCGAGCAGGCGGAGCGTCTGTCGTGCGACGCCGTGATCGTCAGTGACACCGGAATGTTGGGGATCGACATTCCCTCGATCGGCACGGGTCTGCGCGG
>JAUVTH010000176.1 GCA_030601615.1 Gemmatimonadota bacterium | reverse complement strand
TTCTCGCGAACCTCACCGAATACCCGGCTGAAAGCCTCCGAGGCGACCTCGTTGATCCGGCGTATCGAATCGTGCAGGTCGACCCTCGCCTTGTCCAGGTCTCCCTTCTGTTCCTCGAGAAAATCGAGGCGTTCCTTCTCCTCCTCGTACTCCTGCGCAGCGAGCAGATTCACCGGACCGATGCTCCCGATCCGTGTACGGATCGATTCGAGCTCGAGGGTCCAGTCTTCGGCCGTGCCGTCCTCCGGAGCCGCGACCCGAGCCTGCAGATCCTCGAACGAGACTTCCCACTCGGCTTCCAGACGCTCGCGGATGTTCGCCCGGTTCCCCCGAAGCTGGGAGACCTCCAGCTCGAGCGCGTGTCGCTGCTCGGCTGATTCCCGTTCCGCCTGCCGCTCCGTGCGCAGGGCCGCCTCGCGCTCTTCCATATCCGTCCGACGCTCGTCCAGGCCCTCCTGCGCCTCGCGCACCTGGCTCGCGAGCACGCTACGGCGCTCGAGGAGCGCGACGAGTTCCTCCTCGCCGCTCGCAGTGGCCTCGCGACTCTGCTTGATGGCCTGAGCCAGCGAATCGAGCTCCCGCGAGAGTTCCGCCGAGCGCAGATCGAGCTCGCCACGGACGTCAGTGGACCGTGCGAGTCGCTCTCGTAGAGATCCGAGGCCCGCCTCCATCCGGGCAAGCTCGAGGCGAAGCTCTTGCAGGATCGAGTTCTCGCGTTCCCACTCCGCCGTGGCCGACATCTGACCGGCCCTTTCGCGGGCGAGAACCTCCTCGGCTTCTACGCGTCTCGCATCCAGCTCGGTGCGGCGCTCATCCTCGTCCCCATCGACAACCTGAGAGGAGGCGAGCAACTCCTCCAGGTCGGATACCCGCGCCTCGACTTCGCTGGCCGTGCGGCGCATCCGCTCGGCCCTGCCCCCGACAGTGTCCCGCTCCGCCTCCACCTCCCGCTTCTGGACGGTGGAATCGGCCAGTCGTCGTTCGAGCTCAGTCAGCGCCGACGTCACCGCCGCGGCCTCCCCTTCCGCACGAGTCGCCGTTTCGTGTGCTGCCTGCAGCTCGAGCTTCATGGTCTGAAGTCGCGCATCCAGCTCGGCCAGCTCGCCCCTGCGGCGCAGGGCCCCCGCGCCCGCCGCCGAGCGACCGAGCCGCACGACACCTCGCTCGTCCTGACCGGAGCCGTCTACCGTGACCCAGGCACCCGCTCGCGGTGCAAGCTGTGCGTCCCGGCTCAACTCGACATCCTGCAGGAGAAAGCGCGCCCATTCCTCGCCCGGCCCTTCAAACCGAACTCGGTCCGCCAGGCCACTCACCGTTCCCGGGACACCACCCCGGGGGCCTGGATCGACGGGGAGCAGCACCACGCCCTCCTCAGCGTCACGGCCTTCCAGCCACGCCCGGACCACGCGTACGGTCTTCCAGTCCCGAACCAGCACACCGTTCAGAAGCGGACCGAGGTGCGACTCGACGGCGGAGCGCAGGTCACGGGGTGCCTCAAGTACGTCAGCAAGCACCCCGATGAGCCCATCCGTGGGTCCCAGCTCGTTCAGCAGCTCCGCGACAACGGGCGGCAGATCCCTGCCCTCCGCCAGCATCGAGGCCAGACCCGCAGCTACCGCGCCGGTAGACGAAACCTCGCTCTCGAGCTCGGCGACGCGACCGCGTTCCCGCCGGTGCCTCTCCCGGATCTCCTGCTCGGCCGTCCGAGCTTCGACTACTTCCGCCTCGAGATCGGCGAGGGCGGCTGCCACCCGCTCTGCTTCCGCGTTGAGTTCAGAAAGCTCGCCGTCACCCTGCAGAAGGGTCTGCTGCATGTCGGTCAGCTCGGTCCGCCGCCGCTCCAGCTCTCGAGCCCACTCCCGCCTCCGCTCGCGGACGGCCTCACCTTCCGCCTCCAGCGCACCGGCATCCCGAATCACCTGCGCCAGTGTGTCGAGGGCCTGCTGCTCCCTGTGCTCGACCTCCTGGCGACCTTGTCGCAACCGTTCGACATTCGCGTCCAGCTCATCCCGGCCCTCGGCGCGACGTGTCAACTTCGCTGCCGCTTCATCGACTTCATCACGCAGCCGGGTGATCTCGGCCTCAACCGTGAGGCTCCGGCCCGCCATGCTCTCGGCCTCGAAACCGATGCTCTGTGTCCTCGCCTCGGCCGAGGAGATCCTCTCCCGGGCGAGAAGTCTCTCGCGCTCCAGTTCCTCCGCCCGCGACCGGGTGCGCTCGAGCTCAGCCGCGACGTCGGATCTCTCCCTCTCACGCTCCACGATTCCGAGCCTCAGGTTCTCGGCCTCGGTCTCCCGCTGGCGCAGATGGGCTTCCTGTTCGGGCTGGTGCCGGCGGCGGGCCTTGAGATTCGTTTCCGCTTCTTCCAGCTCCTCCTCCATGGTGCGAAGAGTCACGTCGGCAATGGCCACCTCGAGCTGGAGGCGGCGGTCCCTCAGCTCGTCGTACTTGCGGGCACGACCCCGTTGGCGGCCCAGCGACCTGACCTTGGTGCGCACCTCTCCGAGGACATCTTCGAGACGATTCAGATCGTGCGCCGCCTGGTCCAGCCGCCGGAGCGCCGTGCGCCGCCGGTCCTTGTAGCGGCCGACCTCGGCCGCTTCCTCGAACAGCGACCGCCGCTCTTCGGCGCGGTCAGACAGGATCGCGTCAATCATCCTCGCTTCGATGATCGAATAGGCGTTCGCCCCGAGGCCGGTGTCTCGACACAGATCGTGGATGTCCTTGAGCCGGCAACTCGCCCCGTTCAACTGATAGTCGGATTCTCCACCCCGCAGCAGGGTCCGCCCGATCACCACTTCCGGGTATGGCACGGCCAGGATCCCGTCCTCGTTGGCCAGAGAGAGCACTACCTCGGCCCGATGAATCGGCTTGCGCTGCGAGGTGCCCTGGAAAATGGCCTCCTCCATCCGGCTGCCCCGGATCGCTGTCGGACGCTGCTCTCCCAGCACCCAGCGCAGCGCATCGGAGATGTTGGACTTGCCACAGCCGTTCGGTCCCACGATGGCCGTAATTCCCTCGTGAATCGAGATCTCGGTCTTGTCGGCGAACGACTTGAAGCCGTGAAGGGTGAGCGATTTGATCTTCACCTGGGCTCGCCTCTCCTCGTCACTAGTGTGACAGCCAGACCTGCCTCGGATAATATGCTGTCCGCTGGGCCCGCAGCCGCCTCGGATTCGAATGCGCCGGAATAGATCCGGTAGGTCGCCCTGGTCGAATCCCCGACCGAAACCACATAAGCCGGCACGCCTGCATCATGCAAGCGGTCGCGCTCGCTCTCAGCCTCTTCCTCCGAGCCATAATCCTCCAGCGCGAACGCCAGGGTGACGGGACGCATGTCCCAGTCACGCGCTCTTTCTTTCACGCCCTCATCGACGAGGAAGCGCATCAGGTCCGTCGCCTGGAGTCTGTCCTCCAGCGCGCCCCCGAAGACGCGGTAGTACAGCCGTCCCCTGCCCTCGATCCGCGTCGGCGAAATAAACGCCAGGCTGCCAAGCTCTATCAGCTCATCTCGTTTGGCTTCCGCGTCTTCGAACAGGACGGTACTGATGACCAGGACAGAATATCGAAGCTCGACGCGTCCGACCTCTGCGGACTCGGCCGGCGGCGGAGACTCACCGATCGGCGGTTCCACCGCGGCTTCGACGAGACCTTCCGCAGCGGGTGTACCGACGCTGGAGGATCCGCTCTCGCCTTCTCCGGCCTCGGCCAGCCCCGGACGATCCCGGGCTGCCGAATCGATCGGCGCTTCAAAGTCATCCTGGAATGCCGGCCACCCTGAGAGCCCCTGCCAGACCAACCAGACGGCGAGAACCGCGACAACCCAGACCGCGGCTACACCACCCGCTCCACGGACCATTCCTTGCCTTCGGACGCTATCCACAAACCGCCGCAACTGACTGCGCGGCTGCCTGCGACCGCCGGTCCCAGCGACCATGGCGGGAGTGGAGCGCGGTCGCACGAACCCCGATGCCCGGCCACGAGATGGGGCATCCTTCGGCCCGTGAGGCGCGGGCGGGACGTCTTCCTCCACCCGGGCCAGGAGCGTGATTCCCGGCGGCAGGGCTTCCGAATCAGCGAGGTCCCCGAGAACGACACAGCCGCCGAAGTCTGCTGGACAAACGCGATTGTCACCGACCGAGGCCAGGCCAGGGAGATCGGTCTCGGAGACGAAGAG
>JAUVTH010000237.1 GCA_030601615.1 Gemmatimonadota bacterium | reverse complement strand
CGAAGGCCTGCCCGGACACCTCATCGATGCCCTGCTGACGATTGAAGATCGCCGGTTCCACGAGCACCGGGGGCTGGACTTCCGCCGAATCGCGGCTGCGGCCCTGGCCAACCTGCGAGATGGTCGGGTGGTGCAGGGCGGTTCAACGATCACCCAGCAGCTGGCCAAGAACCTGTTCCTCGATTCCCGCAGGACGCTGGTTCGGAAGGCTCGAGCAGCGGCGATGGCCCTGGTGCTCGAGACGCGACACTCCAAGGCCGAGATCCTCGAGGCGTACCTCAACGATGTCTATCTCGGACAGGACGGCGGACTCGGCATTCACGGGGTCGGTCGGGCCGCCGAGTGGCTGTTCGGAAAGGATGCCGCCCGGCTGGACCTCGCCGAATCGGCGATGCTCGTGGGCATGATTCGCGGCCCCAACCTGTACTCGCCCTCCCGTTCACCAGTGGCGGCACGGCAGAGGCGGAATCTGGTGCTGGACCAGATGCTCGACCGTGGCGCCATCACCGACGCTCAGCACCGAGAGGCCACGGCGGCTCCCTCGGCCTCCCGGCCGTACGTGTCCGAGCCTCCTCCGTCCCGGTTCTTCCTGGACTACGTCCGCGAGACACTGAAGGCTGAGTCGGAGACGTCCGGCCTGAGGAATGGTGGTCAGATCGTGATCAGCAGTGTGGATGTGGAGCTGCAGCGTGCCGCGGTCGATGCGATCTCGGGGGGACTCGCGGCGCTCGAGCGCGACCACCCGGGTATCGCGGAGCGAGGAACGGCTGCCGACTCTCCTGTCCAGGCGGCGCTCGTGGCGGTTGATCCGAGGACCGGTGACGTGCTGGCGATGGTGGGAGGGCGCGACTACGGGGAAAGCCAGTTCAACCGTGCGGTTCACGCGCGCCGTCAGCCGGGAAGTTCGTTCAAGCCGATCGTGACTCTGGCCGCGCTGTCCCGATCCGATCAGATGGATCGTGGCGGCAGGCCTTTCACGCTGGCCACCGTCCTGTCGGACCAGCCGCTCGAGGTCGAGACCCCGGCGGGCCCGTGGCAGCCCGTCAACTACGATGGCCGATTCCACGGCCGAGTGTCCTTGCGCGAAGCGCTGGAACGATCACTGAACGTGCCGTTCGCGCGACTCGGTCTCGAGATCGGACCCGAGCGGATCGTCGAAACCGCGCGCAGGGTCGGAATCGAGAGTCCGGTGAAGCCATATCCGAGCATCGCGCTCGGAGCGTTCGAGGTCACGCCGCTCGAGATGGCGCGGGCGTACGGAGTCCTCGCGACGGGCGGCTATCGGGCCGACAGTCGTTCGGTGCTGGGCATCCTGGAGCCGGACGGAGAAGTGGTGACGGTCCGCGAGGCCAGCACCCGCCCCGTGGCGTCGCCGGCGGAGACCTACCTCGTCACATCCGCCCTGCGAGGCGCTGTCGAGCGCGGTACGGGCCGCAGCCTGCGGGCCTTGGGATTCGACGGTGTGGTGGCCGCGAAGTCAGGCACGACGAACGGTTTTCGGGACGGCTGGTTCATCGGGTACACGCCGACGCTCGCAGTCGCCGTCTGGGTAGGGTTCGACGACGGCCAGAGCCTCGGATTGTCGGGTTCCCGCGTAGCTCTGCCGATCTTCGCCCGCTTCATGACCGCGGCAACGGGCCGTCAGGGGGACCATGGACCGTGGGGGTCCTCGGGCTTCATTCGGCCGGCCGGGCTCGAGGTCGTGGATGTGGATCCCGTAACGGGTCTGCGTGCGGGGCCCGGGTGTTCGGGGCGACCCGAGCTGTTTCTGTCCGGCACCGCTCCGGTCAGCAGCTGCTCGCCCTATGGGTATCGGCGGAACGCCTCGACGCTCCGCAGGAATGATCTCCTGCAGCTACTGCGACAACGGGCGAGAGGGCGCGAGCGATAGCCGCACGGCCCATCAACCGGCCCCGTCTCCGGGCTCCTGCGTTGCTTTGACCAGCAGACGGGACACCTCTTCGACCGGCACGCCCAGGTTGGAGCCACCGAAGTCGGCCATGATCGCGAACGTGACGGCCACGACCTGCCCGTCCAGCGACAGGACCGGGCCGCCGCTGCCTCCCCGGGTTGTTTCCGCGTCATACGCGATCGTCGACGGCGTGACCTGTCCGACGATGCCCTGCGTCGCCAGGGGTCGAATGAACCCCGCTTCGGAGAGCCTCTGCACGACCGTCCAGAAATCAGGCCGTCGCTGCATGAGCGAATCCACGAACATGGCTCCCGAGCGGGCCAGGAGCGCGTCGATTCCTGCCGGGTAGCCGAGTACCAGGATCGGCTGGCCAGGGCTCGGGTTCGCCTCCGCCAGCTCGAGAGGCTCCCGACCCACCAGGTCGGGGGCGCGAACGACCGCCAGGTCCATCTCCTCGCTCGCAGTCACGAACTCCAATTGGATCGGTTCCGCCTGATCCGGAAGGTAGCCACGAAGCTTGACGACAGGGCGGTACCCCTGTTCGAACAGGGGGCGTACCTGTTCGTTCGCGCTCCAGGGAATGGCGACGTGGCGATTCGTGATGAGCAGACCATCCTCGGTGGCCAGCCAGGCGCTGCCCGTGAACTGGAACTCGAACACCGGACCGTCGCCTTCGAGCGTCGTGAGGGGCATGCCGTTCGGGCCCATGCGGGGAGCCCCGGTCCGTCCCAGCAGAAGTCGCAGCGGCCGGTCCGATTCGGGATCCAGAAAGTGGTACCCGCCCTGCACGAACATCACCGACGAAGACGCTGCCAACACGACCCGCCGCCCCGCGTCGCTCAGGGCCTCCAGCGCCTCGATGCGTTGGGTGAGAACGGCCTCGAGCTCTCCCACCAGGATCCGGAGCTCCGGATCGCCGGCCGGCAGGTCCGTGAGGCTACCGAGGGCTTCGGCCACGGTCGCGCTGCGTTGCTCCTCCGCCTCGATGCGTCGCTCGAGCCTCAGACCGTAGGCCGCCAGAGTACCCACCGAGGCCACGAAGAGGACCAGAAGGCCGGAAACCGCGAGGCGCGTTCGCGGAGCCGTTCGGGTCAGGAGCTCGCGGGGCAGGGACCGCAGCAGCAGCGCGAAGCGGCGCACGAAGCCGCCGCGACCGTGCCTGGCGCAGTCCACGCAGTCCTGAAACGCCTCCTTCATCGACTTGTACTGCGCAGAGTCGTGAGTTTCCATCACGAATCGGAGCACCGGGCCGCCGGATCCGATCTCTATGATGTCGCCGGGCGCGAGGGCCTCGCGCCCGTGCAGACCGGGAACGTCGGCGCTGTTGAGGTAGACCTGTCCCTCCTCTTCGCGCACGGTCCAGCCTTCCTCGGTCCGGATGAGTAGCGCGTGTCTCCGTGCCACGGCCGGGTCGGCATAATCGGGGAAGTGAACGACGGCGTCGGGGGACGTGCCGACAAGGGCCTCGGCCTCGGTGAGGCGCTGCCGCGTGCCCCGGTGCGGGCCCGTCAGGTGCAGGAGGACCGCAGCTCCTCCTGTCGACGGCGGG
>JAUVTH010000114.1 GCA_030601615.1 Gemmatimonadota bacterium | reverse complement strand
GGTCAGCTGAACCGATCGGCCGGCGACGCCGAGAGGGGCGGCGCCAATTGCTCCGCCCCTCTTTTCGGCGGGCCCCGACTCCGGTGTCGCCTCGAACCGCCGTCATCCGGGCCACTACCCGCGTCGAGAGTGCCCGCGGGAAGAAACGCGGCAGCGCACTGCCGATCTTGTTGAGCACCCCGGGAATCACCACGCGCTTGCCCTTCACCATCCCGGCGTAACCGGCTCGCGCCACCGCAGCGGCGTCTCCCGACACCATCCGGCCCCCGATCGGTGAGTGCTCCCTGGCCGCTCTCTTCTGAACGCCGGTGCCGCGCAGCTCCTCGCCGAGCGCTTCCGAGAACGAGAGAACGTATGCCTTCGTCGCAAAGTAGACCGCCATGAAGGGCCCCGGCTGGAAGGCGGCCGTGGAAGCGACGTTCAAGATCTGGCCGCGCTCCCGCTCGACCATCGGCTCGACGAACCGACGGGTCAGGTGGGTAAGCGCTGTCACGTTCACCTGTACCATGTCGATCTGGGACCCGGCGTCCGACCTCTCGAACCGGCCGAGAGTGCCGAAGCCGGCATTGTTCACGAGGACGTCCGTGCGGAATCCCAGAGACTCGAGCCGGTCGAAGATTCGGTCCGGGGCGTCCGGGTCCGTCAGGTCCTCACGAATCACCACGGCATGGACGCCGAAGTCCTCCTCGAGGTCGGCGGCGATCTTCTCGAGCTGGTCGCCGGAGCGGGCCACGAGCACCACGTCATGACCCTCGCGGGCCAGCAGCTTCGCCAGTTCGTACCCGATCCCGCTCGAAGCGCCCGTTACAAGCGCTCCTGGTCGACTCTGCTTCGCATTCATGAACCGATTCCTTCAGAGAGGATGGTCGTCGCCGCTGCCGCCGCCGGCAGCACTCCGCACCGGCAACCTCCTCGATCGCAGGCCGGGCTCCGTCACGGCAATCTGGCCCGCCCCACCGTGTTCGCGTCGGTACCGAACCATACCTCCCGACGCTCCGCGTCGTAGTACATGTGCCGTACGCTGCCGGCACCGCTCGGAATGTCGGTCACACTGACGAGCTCCCCGGCTTCCGTGTCGAATCCTATGAAACGATTGGGCTGGAGACCCGTCTCGACCAACCAGATCATGTCGTCCTCGTCCACGACCATGCCATACGGCCGGGCGCCCGCTCCACCGGGCAACGGATACTCGCGCACCGCACCGGTCTCCCTGTCCAGGCGTCCGAGCAAACCCCCGGCGAAGTCCACGTACCAGATTCCCCCGTCGGATGTGATCATGAGCCGACGGGGCCGCGTCTCGACCCGGCCGAGATCGTACTCGCGGAGATCGAGCGTGACGGGATCGATCGTCGCGATCTTTCCGCCCGCGAACTCGCTGACCCACGGCCGGTCATCCGCGTCCACCACGATCCCGTACGGACGCGAATTCGGGGTCGGAACCGGAACGAGGTCCACGGCTCCCGACCCGGGATCGAACCGGCCGATCATGTTCGCCTGCTGGAGCGAGAACCAGATCGTGCCTCGGCTGTCGAACACCAGCGTATGCGGATCGCGCGCCGCCGGATCCGGCATCGGGTACGTGCGGATGTCTCCGGTGGTCGGGTCGAGGCGGCCGATGTGGGCATCCCGATTGCCCGCGTACCACACGATTCCGTCATCGTCGACGATCAGGTTGTGCGGCCCGGCGCCCGATTCGAGATCGAAACGCTGGAAGCTTCCGTCCGCCGGGTCCAGGCGGGCGACGTAGTTCGCGGTCTGGCCGACGAACCACACTCGCCCGTCGGGGGCTACATACGGGTCCCTTGGACGAGACCCTTCCCACGGCACATCCCACTCGTCGATGACGACTGCTTCCTGCGCTGTGAGCTCTCGGATGGGGCCTTGGGCGGGGTCTGGCGACAGGCCGGTGACGAGCGCGGTCACCAGGCAGGCGGCAGGCCAACTCTTCTTCTGGATCATGGTTTCCTTCCGTTGTCGTCCTGTGCGTATCCCCCGGACGCACCGGCGGTTCCAGAATAAACGGGAATGGACGGAATGGAAGGCCCGCGGGTTCGTCAGACTTCGAAGTAGCGGAAGCAGTCGACGGAGTGATCGTTGACCATGCCTGTCGCCTGCATGTAGGCGTAGCAGATCGTGGGGCCAACGAACCGGAAGCCCCTCTTCTTGAGGTCGCGGCTCATGGCTCCCGACTCGTCTGTCTCGGCAGGCAGGTCGGTAAGCACGCGCCAGTCGTTCCGGATCGTCTGGCCGCCCGTGAACCGCCAGATGTAGGCGTCGAACGAGCCGTATTCCCTCTGGATTTCAAGGAATGCCTGGGCGTTGCCGACCGCCGACCGGATCTTCAGCCTGTTCCTGACAATCCCGGGGTTCTGGAGGAGGGCGTCCTTCTCAGCGTCGCCGAAATGCGCCACGACAGCCGGGTCGAAATCGGCGAACGCCTCGCGGTAGCCGGCCCGCTTCCGCAGGATCGTCTTCCAGCTCAATCCCGCCTGCGCCCCTTCGAGCAGCAGGAACTCGAAATGACGTCTGTCACTGTGGATGGGCACGCCCCACTCCTCGTCGTGGTACGCGCGCATCTCTTCTCCGTCCGAGGCCCAGGCGCACCGCACCTTCGCGGCGCCACCCGGAGAGGAGCCGCTCACGCGAGACCCACGACCCGGTCCAGCTCGACCTCATACTGCTCCATCGACAGACGGCCTTCGACGTACCACTGCTGCAGCGACCTGACTCTCGCCTCCGCCGAGCGGAGGCGAGAGGATCCGCCCGCGATCAAACCGCCCGTTGCCTGCGCAGCCCCACCTCCGATTCGTGTCGAGCTCCGCTCGTGCCTGCCGCACACACAGGCCAGCCCGCGGCTCCGGCGGCCGCGGCATGCGATCCGGCAGCCCACTCCGACCACGCAGAAGGACACCATGCAAAATAGCCACGCCCCAAACAGAATCCCGATCATTCCTCTTCCGCCCCGCTTCCGGATGTTCTGGGTGACTCACCCGTGCTACCGACGCTCTCGATCTCCCTCGCGGCCCTCTCGAGGATCTCCCTCACCAGATCGAGCGAGTTCTCGTCCCCCACCCGGCGGACCGTCTGCTCGAAGCTGGCCTGGGCGAGCCTCATGAAAGACTTCGTCACGTCAGTCATGGGCGCGCCAGAAAAGTGCTTGGCAAAGTCTCCGATCCGATGGAGGATTTGCTCCACCCGATCCCGATTGCTGTCCAGGAACTCGAGCCCCCCATCCGTGATCGTGTAGACCTTGCGACCGTCCCTTTCCTCGCTCGCCACGTAACCGTCGTCCTCGAGGGACTGCAGCGTCGGATACACCGAGCCCGGACTGGCTTTGTACGCACCGTGAGACGTCTCCTCCAGCGCGCGCATCACCTCGTAGCCGTGCATCGGTCGGTCACGGAGGAGCTCGAGGATTATGTACTTGAGATCGCCGCGGTCGAAGATCCGCCAGCGGAAGTTCGGTGTTCCGAAGCCGGACGCCCCGGGCCCGAACATGGATGACCACGGGTTGGATCCCTTGTCGAACCTGGCGCTCATACGGTCATTCCCGCGGATAAAGGAAAGTACGTTACGAGTATTACGCGATATATCGATAAGAATAACGTAACGATATATCGGAAGCCGTCAAGGGGTGTCCAGGATATCCTCTCGAAAGGCGGGGCGCGCGGGGCACCACCTCTCGCTTCCAGACGGGTCAGTGGTGCCGTAAAGCCTCCATCGGGTCCACTCGCACGGCCCGGTGGGCCGGGATGTAGCTCGCCAGCAGCGTCACCAGTGTGAGAAGCACTCCGACCGCCAGGAAAGTAGCCGGATCGGTCGCCGTCACGCCGGTCAACAGGCTCGCCACAGCACGTGTCAGAGCGAGCGACGCCAGGAGGCCGACGACTACACCGGCGATCGCGAGACTGACGCCCCGTCGGATCACCATCCGGAGGATGTGCGGGCTCTCGGCGCCAAACGCCATGTAGACCCCGATCTCGTGCGTCCGCTGCCTGACCAGCGAGGAAATCACGCCGTACAACCCCACTGACGCGAGCACGAGGGCGACGCCGGCGAAAATCCCGATGACGATCATGGCGAAGCGGGTCGGTCCCTTGGCCAGTCGTACGTATTCGTCCATGGTGGTGACGGCCGCGACCGGCATGTCGGAATCCAGGGCAGCCACCTCCGCACGAATCGACGGGACCAGCGAAGCCGGGTCCTTCACTGTCCGAACGGCCATGGTGACGTTGAAGAACGCCCCCTGCAGACGGTACGGAAAGTAGATCGTCTCACGACCGAGGGTGCGCGGATCCTGGGAACGGACGTTCTCGACCACGCCGACCACCTTGACCCACTTCTGCTCAGGCCCGGTACCGTCGAACGGGCTGATCTCGGTCTGCAGGTACCGGCCGACCGGCTCCTCTCCAGGCCACGCGCGGGCGGCGAGTGTCCGGTCCACCACCACGACCTCGGAGGCCATGTCGTTCTCGGACTGTTTGAAGAACCTGCCTGTAACCAGCCGCAATCCGAGGGCCTCGAAGTAACCCGGGGTCGCGAACCTGTAGTCCGCCTCCAGCAGGCCCCAGTCCTGTCTGTCGGCGTTCTTGACGGAGTATGGAGACGTCCAGAAGCGCCCGCTGAGCGGCAGGACCTGCACAGCCCCGGCGCTCTTCACTCCCGGCAGCGCCTCCAGGCGTTCTTCGAGCTCTGAGATAAACATGGCCCGCCCGTCCGGGGTCTCGTATTCCGGCCTTAGACCCGGCATCGCGATCCGGAAGGTCACGACGCCACCCGGCTCGAAGCCCAGGTCCTGCTGTTGCAGGGCCAGGAACGACCTGAGCATCAGGCCCGCCCCGATCAGGAGGACCATCGACAGGGCCACCTCCGCCACGACCAGCGCGCTGCGCAGTCGGCGGCGCTTCACATCCGGGGAAACGGTGCCCCGGTCCTTCAGGCAGTCGTTGAGGTCTGGCTTGGAGGCCTGCAGCGCCGGGACGAGTCCGAACACGAGCGCCGCGAACAGTGTAGCTCCCAGCGTGAACAGAAGGACCGGGCCGTCGATCCCGACCGCTTCGACGCGCGGCAGGTTGGCGGGACGAAGCGCTAGCAGGAGGTCCACCCCCCAGCGTGCGAGCAGCAGACCGGCCAGGCCTCCGATGAACGCCAGCAGGGCGCTTTCCGTGAGCAGCTGGCGAATGATCCTCCCTCTCGACCCTCCGAGCGCCGCCCGAATTGCCATCTCCTTCTCGCGTGCCGCCGCCTGGACGAGCAGCAGGTTCGCCACGTTGGCGCACGCGATCAGGAGTACGAACGCCACGGCTCCGAACAGCGCCAGGAGGATCGTCCGGGCGTGTCCCACGATGTCCGCGTGCATCGGCTTCACGTCGATGTAGATCTCGCCG
>JAUVTH010000216.1 GCA_030601615.1 Gemmatimonadota bacterium | reverse complement strand
ACGGGCAGCCCTGTCTCGTTGCGTACGACACGAAGCCGCTCGAGCCCCTGCACCAGCCCCGGGCCCCTCGGGGACGAGACGCTGGTCCGGTTCGCCTTGTCGAACGAGGCCTTGAAGACTGCAGATATGCCCAGACGCTCTGCAACCTCACGAACCTGTGTCGCCACCGCCACGTTCAGGTCATCGCCCTCGAGCAGGCACGGCCCCGCGATCAGGAGGAATCCGTCGTCGGCGTCAAGGATGCTCATTGCCTCCCCGCCGTCTCCCAGCGCACCCCGTTACTGACATGGTCCGGCTCTCCCGAGACACGGGCGTCTCGGTGCACCCGAGCTGCGGCTATGAGGGCCGCGAACAACGGGTGGGCACGCGTCGGTCGAGACTTCAGCTCCGGGTGGAACTGTGTGGCGACGAAGAACAGGTGGTCGGGAAGCTCAATGATCTCCACGAGACCGCCGTCCGGGGACAGTCCGCTGAAACGCATCCCGGCCCCGAAAAGGGCTTCGCGATACTCGTTGTTGACCTCGTAGCGATGGCGGTGCCGCTCCGAGATCTCGCTTTCGCCATAAATCTCCCGGACCCGGCTTCCGTCCACGAGGTGGGCCGGATAGGCGCCGAGGCGCATCGTTCCACCCTTCATCGTGACCTTCAGCTGCGAATCGAGAAGCGAGATTACGGGATGCGGCGTGTCCGGCTGGAACTCCGACGAATCGGCCCCATCCAGACCACACTCGTTCCTCGCGGCCTCGATGATTGCGCACTGCAACCCGAGACAGATTCCCAGGAACGGCACCCCCTCCTCACGCAGATACCGCACGGTATCTACCATGCCCTCCACACCTCGATGGCCGAAACCACCCGGGATCAGCAGGGCATCATACGGTTCCAGCACCTCCGTTCCCTGCTCATCGATCGCCTCGGACGAGAGCCAGTCGATTTGCACGCCCGTGTCGTTCGAGATCCCGCCGTGGATCAAGGCTTCGTGAATGGACTTGTAGGAGTCGATGAGCGACGTATATTTGCCGACAACGGCCACCCGCACGTCGCCCGATCCGGGGTGCTTGATCCGCTCGACCATCGACTCCCAGACCGTCAGATCCGGCTCTGGGGTCTCCAGGCCGAGGTGGTCCACGATCCGCTCATCCAGCCGCTGCTCTCTGAACCGCAGCGGAACTTCGTAGATCGTGTCCATATCGCGACTCTCGATCACATCACCGATATCCACGTTGCAGAACCGGGCCACCTTCCGCCGCACTTCCTCGGTGAGCGGCCATTCCGTCCGGCACACGAGGATATCCGGCTGCAGTCCGATCTCCATGAGCTCGCGTACCGAGTGCTGTGTCGGCTTCGTCTTGAGCTCGCCTGCGGCCGCGATGTAGGGCACGAGCGTGAGGTGAATGAGCACGGTGTTGTTCCGTCCCACGTCCTGCCTGAACTGTCGGATCGCTTCCAGGAAAGGCAGGGATTCGATGTCGCCCACGGTGCCACCGACTTCCGTGATTACCACGTCGTGTCCGGGAGACAGCTTCTGGATGTACGACTTGATCTCATCCGTGACGTGCGGAATCACCTGGACCGTCGCACCGAGAAAGTCGCCCCTGCGCTCCTTGGTGATGATGTTCTGGTAAATGCGGCCGGTGGTGACGTTGTTGGCCTGCGACAGGGACTCGTTGATGAACCGCTCGTAATGGCCCAGGTCGAGGTCCGTTTCCGCGCCATCATCCGTGACGTACACCTCACCATGCTGGAACGGCGACATGGTGCCGGGATCGACGTTGATGTACGGGTCAAATTTCTGGATCGTGACAGCCAGCCCGCGCTCGACCAGTAGTCGACCGATCGACGCTGCCGCGATTCCCTTGCCCAGGGAGGACACGACGCCTCCCGTTATGAAGATGTATTTCGTATCCGCCTCGCGCATGTCACGCATGTGTTCTCACTTTCAGTTCATTCTCCCAGCGCCCGAGGGGTGCCCGCGCGCGGTTTCGGTCACCGTCACTTCACACCACATCACTAACCACGCCGGTCCCCAGGCAAATCCAACAGGGGCCTGCCCGAAGACGCCGGAGCGCTAAACGCTCGAGCCTGGATGGAGAATAATCGGAATGCGGAGAGACATCGACCCACTGTCCTCGCCAGAGGGCGCTGGAGACCATCAGTGGTCGCGGGGTCGAATGCGTGACGGCGGTAGATTCACGCTCCGAAAAGTAATCCGTGCCGGAACGCGATGTCAAAGGGTCAGCGCCTCACAGATCGCCGGGGAACCTGAATATCGCGTAGGCACCCACGTCCCCTCCATCCGCCGACGGATCGACGGCCACCCCGGCCTCAAGCACCCAGAAGCGAAGACCGGCGACGAGGTTGGTGTGCCATTCGGCTGACTCGCCGCCCGCCCATGCGGCGCCGGTGCCAGCCCGCGCGAATACGCCAGGCGCCCCAAGCCCCCCGGCCCGCAGGGACTCGATCGGGACCATGTACCCGATGTGGGCATACACGACACGGGGGCCACGGAACTCCATCACCCCGAACGTGGGCAGCGTGGCTCGACCGCCGAACCCGGTCCAACGCTGGCCCGGCAGTTCACCCGCGAGATCCGTCCTCCCGAGGAAGTAGAGGTCGACCTCGTGGGACGCGAAGCCGGGTGTTCGCCAGCGCGCCCGGATCTCCCCGAGCACAAACGAGAAGTCTCCGGCGACCGTCGAATCCGCGCCCTCCAGCAGGAGCTGACCGACGAGCCTGCCCTCGTCGCCCGTTCGCCTGTCTGCCGAAACGGCGAGCGTGGCGCTCCATATCTCTCCCGCATCTATGGACGGGTTCGTCCTCACAGAGTCGGACCCGAAGAACGTGAACTGGTCACCGGCATTCCGACTCCAGGCGTCCTCCCATGCCAGGCGAACGAGAGGCGTCCACCAGCGCTCACTGCTTCCCCGCGCTACGAACGCCACGCGGTCAGAACCATAGTAGTCCCGGAAGTCGTCACCGATGAACAGATACGAAAGCGAGTTGGACACCCCACCCCGGATCCACCCTTCGTTCGTCCGGGTCCTGCGCTCCGCCTCCAGCCCGAACTCCACCGAACCCGGGTGCCAGAATTGACGCACAGTTCCCTCGAATTCACCCTGCCCTGACCTGTACCGGACTATCAGCTCGAGCGACGGCTGCCATGCCCATGTCGGCACCCGGAACGTCACTCCCCATGGAACGGTAACGGCGTCCACTCTCTGATACGTGGGAGCCTTGAACCCGTACAGGCCGTGAAGATCCACCGCATCCGGGAGATCCCATACCGGGTGGATTTCGTATCCACCGGCATCCGGAAGCACGGAGTACCGGTCGGCCGGTCGCCACGTCACATCACCCGCGACGGTGGCCATGCCTGAGCCATAATACCCCCCGCCGAGCACAACGATATCACCTGTGACGTGTGCACCCGGGCGGAGGAACAAGTCTCCGTCCACAACGTAGACGTCGCCCTCGACGACACCGGACAAGCGGACCTGCGCTTCGAGAATCAGCAGGTCTCCCGCGATTCTCCCCTCGCTCGAGACGACCGTATCACGAGTCCAGACCTGAAACCCACCTCTCTCGAGAAAGCTCGCGAGTCGACTGTCGAGAGCGTTCCCTCGCCTCGGCTGAAACGAGA
>JAUVTH010000185.1 GCA_030601615.1 Gemmatimonadota bacterium | reverse complement strand
TCACCCGTACCGTCGGGTGACCCGTCGTCTACCACAAGCACGTCAATACGGGAATCACGATCCAGAACGACTGGCACGATCGTGGGCAGGTTTGTGGCTTCGTTGTATGTGGGCATGACGACCAGCGCCCTGCCCCTCCCCCCGACGTCAACGGACGAAACGCCTCTATGTTCGTTCAAGCATCTCGCTCCTGTATCGTACTCTTTGCGGGCCAGGCCAGTACGAGCGCCAGCGCTCCCAGTTCGGCTCCGACCAGCCATAGCCTCGCCAGGATCGCGACGGCAGCTGCGACCCCGACCGGCATCTCACTCAGCTCGGTCAGCAGGCCCGTCATCGCGCCCTCTCTGACCACAAGTCCCCCCGGCGCGATCAGCGCCATGTATCCGACCACGTAGCTGGCCGCAAACACACCTGTAAGCACATGCAACTGCTTCACTTCCCAGGCTACACCAACGCCTCGCAGAAGGAGCAGCAAGCCCACTCCGTACACCACCCAGGCGATCAGCATGCCACCAGCCGCGAGGACGACGTCCTTCGTCCCCAGGTCGACGACCATCGCGTCCTCCCCCATCAAACCGCCCAAGCGCCGGGCCATCCACCGGATAACGGCGGGGTGCAAACCGACAATGAGCGTGACCGCGAGCGTGACCGCGGCGGGCAACCAGCTTCCACCGGCCGCCACCCAATGCACACCCACGGTGGCAACCGCCACGGCAGCTCCGGTAACCAACGAAATGATCTGAAAAGCCACTGCGGACACGAGAGCTGCCGCCCCCGAATCGCCGCGGCCCTTCATGTACACTGTCAGGCCACCGAGTTGCCATATCTTCCCGGGAATATAGCGACCGAAGTTGGTGATCACCCAGATCCGCACGCACTCCCACCGGCGCGCCGAGCCACCGGTTCGACGGAACAGACCCGCCCATACGCTTCCCATCAGCATGAGGTCGCCCACAGCCACGAGCCACGCGGCGACGAGCCACACGGGTCGCACGGACCAGGGAAAATCTCTTGTCGCTGCGAGAATCTCATCGAGTGACGTCCACTGCCTAAGAAGTAGAACGACGACGAAGGCCAGGGCCACCGTGAGAAAGAGAATCGCGAGGAGTCTGCGCAGCCGTCGCCCCTCCGCCATCACGAAGCCTCCCGCGCATCGCCCGCGCTAGTGATCCCGCCGGAACCGCGGAAGCGTCCGAGCGACAGCAGGAGAAGCCACACTACGACCACCGTCGCCGTCACACCTGACACGGCAAAACCGAGGGTGAACTCCGCGCTGGAATACCGCACCGAGACCTCATGAGCCCCGGCGGGGACGACCAGTCCCCTGAACGCGACGTTCGTCCGCACGACATCGACCCTCTCTCCGTCGACCCGGGCTTCCCAGGCCGGGTAGTATACCTCGCTCAGAAACAGCAGGCCGCCGCGCGTTGCCTCGACGTCAAGGACAATCTCGTTCGGAGTGTAGGTTCGGATCCGGGCCATCCCCTCTCCCGCCGCCGGAGCCACATCGCCCTCGACCACGGCCAGATCCAACGGATCCGCGGTCAGCACCCGGCGCAGAGCCTCAGCTGTGTCCGCGATCGCCTCGACTCTGCGAGGAAAAAAGGCGTGCGGCACGTCGGAGAGCACACGGTATGCGGACCCGCGCGGGCCTTCCACCTCCAGGGCCAACCCGTCGGCCGTTACTCCCGCCCCTGCCACAACGAATCCCACGTCCAGCAGCCCGAGGGCGGCCATGGAGCTCACGTTCTGCAAGCCGAGCCCGCCCGTGAAGCGCTCGTACCACTCGAGCCGGAACTTCTGGATGCCGGTAACGGACGGGATTCGGTGCACGCTCAACTCACTCGGGCCGTAGCTGGTGAGGCCCGGAGGCGGGAATGCACGCTCTCCCGTCAGCAGCTCGGACCGGAGGTGCTCGATCACCGGGTCGGACGGGAATACGGCTTCTGGATCCACGGTCCGAAGATACCGATCGTTCACACGCCAACCGTCGGCGACGAGCACCAGCAGAAGAAACGCAACAGACCACTCCGCCAGCCTGCGCCGGGAAACGGCCCACGCGAGGCCCAGTGCTCCACCGATGCCGACTAGGACGAACCAACCGTTGCTGCGCAGGGCGTCCGCCGGGCCGACGGCCGCTGTACGAGTCCAATCCACCGGATACCATGCCGTTCGCACCCACCTCAGCACACCTTCCGGCGCAAGAGCGGCCGCGAGCGCCAGGAGCATAACGGGTAGGGCCAGTCCGGCGATCCAGCCCAGAGCCACCTGCCGCTCGCCTCGCCTGACGTCGAGAACGTGCTGCCACCCCAGCCCGGCGAGCAGCGCGACCATGAGGACGGCGGGGCCGAGCATCATCGAAGGCGCCCGAAACTGCTTCACGAACGGCACCACGTAGTAGGCCAACCGGTGCACCGGCGTCGCGGAGCCTAACGCGAAAAGGACGCAGACCAGCATCGTGACCGCGAGGGGGACGATCCGGCTGTCCCGACGGAACCCGGTCAGGGCGATGACGGCCAGTCCGATCGGAACCGCACCCAGGTACTCCGTGTGTAACTTGAAGGGGTTGCTCCCCCAGTAACTACCCAGCGAACCGATCAGGTCAGGCAGGAAGAACGCCGACATCTCCTGGGGAGGAAGGGCCCACGAAGAAGCGAAGGCGTAGCCCGACTCCCCCGCTCCCCCGCGTACGGCCACATCCAGAATCTGCATCGTCGGAAGGAGCTGTACCGCTCCGACCAATCCGGCGACGAGGAACGCGAGGGCCCACTTGCCTGCGAGAGGCAGTGCCATGCGCACACCACCCTCTGCCCGGGCCCGCTGCCCGATGCGCATCGCTGCATACAGCGTGAGGGCGAGCGACGAGTAGTACATCAGCTGGATGTGGGGCGTAAAGATCTGCAGCGCGACGACGAGGCCGAGACCGAGGAACCAGGCGACACGACCGGAGTCCAACCCGCGTTCAAGCATGGTGAACGCCAACGGAATCAGGACCATCGCGAACATCCGACCGTCGTGCCCACCGTACAGAGTGGATACGACGAATCCCGTAGACATGAACGCGAGGCCAGAGACAGCCGCCGGTACCCGATCCAGCCCTATCGACCGGCCGGCCAGGTAAGCAAACACGGCCGAGAGGAACGTGTGCAACACGAACGTCCACCCGATAGCCCGCGTCAGAGGCATGACCAGATACAGCAGGCTGGTCGGGTAGAACACGGGGCCCGGCAGGATCGCCAGGTACGGCTGCCCGCCGTAGACGAACGGATTCCAGAATGGGAACCCGCGACCGGAACGGATCTCGTCGACACCGAACGATCGGAGCTGGAAGCCCTCGTTCACCATGTCGTCCCCGTACAGCATCAGGCTGCCGTCGAGGATGAACTCACGGTAGAAGATCAGGGCGAGCACGGCCGCCAGCCCGGCGAACGCCCAACCGAAGCGACGTGAGGCTTCCATACTGTTCATGCCGTCCCGTTCGCCTCGCCGGTCCCCGGCCTCGCCGGTTTCTCGAGGAAGAAGAACCACTGCGGCGATCCGACTCTCAGGAGGTTGTGACGCGCTCCTGGCGGGATCTTCCGGATACCGCCCCACACGGCCGCCCATGGATCTCCCCAGGTCGACTGGATGAGATCATCGATCGTGCTCTCGGTAACGTCCTTCACTATGAAACCGGCCGCCCGCATGAGTCTGGTCAGAGGCCTGTAGGTGAGAAACCTGATATCGTCGTACGACCGACCCTTGCGCGTCAGGCGAAGATAGGCGGACGCGCTCGCCCTCGGTAGCCAACTCAGAAACGGGAGCCTGTAGTGCGGCTCCATGATCGCCAGGCGGCTCCCGGCAGTCACGTACGCCCGTCCCCCCGGCCGGAGGATTCGGTACGTCTCCTCGAACAGCAAGCCGGGATCGCCGACATGCTCGTAAAGGTGATTCAGCATCGCGAAATCAATGCTCTCTGAGGCGAGCGGAAGCCGAAGCACATCGCCCCGCACCATGCGCTCTCGTGCGGCAATGAACGAGCCGTCTATCTCTATCCCAAATATCTGGTTGCCCGATATTACCTCAAG
>JAUVTH010000063.1 GCA_030601615.1 Gemmatimonadota bacterium | reverse complement strand
CTCGGAGTCGCTCGGCCTCCCCAACGATGTGTGTCGCATCCTGATACGCAGGGGTGTCGATTCCGCCGACGATGCGCGCTTGTTTCTCCGCCCGCACCTCTCGTTGATGCATCGCCCGGACGATCTTCCTGACATTCAGCCTGCCGTCGCCCGAGTGGAGAAGGCCCTTTCCAGCGGTGAGAAGATCCTGGTGCACGGAGATTATGATGCCGATGGGATGTCCGCAGCGGCTCTTCTCACGCTCGGGCTGAGGGCGATCGGTGGGCGGGTGGAGGCCTTCGTGCCACATCGGATGAGGGATGGCTACGACCTGTCGGATGCGGGGCTGGCGAGGGCCGCCGAGATCGGAGCTACGCTCATCGTGACCGCGGACTGCGGAGTCACGGCGACGACGGCGGTCAGGCAAGCCGCGGCGAACGGGATTGACGTGGTTGTTACGGACCACCACCGACCGGGGAGCGACATTCCAGCGGCGGTAGCTATCGTGAACCCGATGTTGCCGGGCAGCCGGTATCCGAATCGGGATCTGGCCGGTGTCGGAGTGGCTTTCAAGCTGCTGGTGGCGCTGTACGAGAATGCCGGAGTCGATTCCCCTGTCCTCAACCAGCACCTCGATCTCGTCGCACTCGGCACTGTAGCCGACCAGATGCCACTGACAGGCGAGAACCGGATCCTGGTCCGGGCCGGTCTTCGGGTGCTTGAGCGCAGCCGGAAGCCTGGGTTGCGGTCCCTGCTCGCGAACGCCGGGGTACGGTCCGATCAAGGCATCGACGCCCAGCATATTTCCTTCAAGATCGCCCCGCGTCTGAACTCCGTCGGCCGCATGGCGGAGGCCGATGTGGGTGTGCGGCTTCTCCTCGCATCGGACCCGCAGGAGGCCCAGCGCCTGGCGGACCACCTGGAGCGCCAGAACTCCGAGCGCAGGCTCATTGACGCCCGGGTGTTCGAGGAGGTGACGCGCAAGCTCGAGACCGTACTCAAGGTGGAAGACCGGGCAGTGGTCCTGTGGGGCGATGACTGGCACCCGGGGGTGATCGGAATCGTGGCTTCGCGTCTGGTGGAGCGATATGACCGGCCGGCCGTCGTGATCGCGTTCGACGGAGACATCGGGAGAGGCTCGGGCCGATCGGTCGACGGCTTTCACCTGTTCAACGCCCTTCAGGAATGTGCGCCGCTCCTCGAGAGATTCGGCGGACATCGCATGGCCGCCGGCCTGACCGTGCGGCGGGAGCACGTGGAGGAGCTGGCGATCCGGCTCCGGGAGGTGGCGAGCCGGGAGCTGCCGGAGCGTGATCCGGTGCAGGAGCTGCGCCTGGACCTCGAAGTGCCTCTGAAGCGAGTTGGCTCCGATTTACTGAAGTGGCTCGACCATCTGGCGCCATTCGGCTCGGGGAACCCGCACCCGATTCTGATGGTCCGTGGCGTCGAGCTCGATCGACCTGGCCGGGTCGGTAGTGACGGCGGACACTTGCGGCTCGGATTGGTCCGAGATGACCACCGGGTACCGGCGATCGGTTTCGGATTGGGGAGCCGAATGCAGGAGGCGCGCTCGACGGAGCGGGCGGACGTGGCGATCGAGATCGCTGAAAACAGTTGGAACGGGCGGAGCGAGATCCAGGCGCGAGTCCTCGATTTCAGGCCCGCCGAGCATTGAGTCTGCGGATCATCTCCGGCGAATTCGGTGGCCGGAGAATCGAGGTGCCGGCCGGGCGGGGTACCCGGCCCACTCGCGACGCCGTTCGGGAGGCGTGGTTCAACGTGCTGAGGGACCGCCTGCCCGGCAGTCGTGTGCTGGATCTGTTCGCCGGGTCGGGCGCTCTCGGACTGGAGGCTCTCTCGCGAGGCGCGTCCACCGTATGCTTTGTCGAGTCGAATCGACGGGTGTGCGACGTGCTGAGGCGGAACATCGCGAGGCTGGATGCCGGCTCGCACTGCGAGGTTCGCTGCACCGATGCATTCTGCGTGATCGAGGAGGCGAGGCGAGGCGAGGGAGGTGGTTGGGATATCGTGCTGGCTGATCCGCCCTATGCGGGGCAGGCGGCCTCGCGGCTCGTGTCGGGCTTTGGCCGGTCACCGTATGCTAGTATCCTGTGCGTGGAGCACGCCTTCGGTACTACGTTTCCTCTCGAACCCGACTGGTACCGGGAATACGGAGAGACGGCCCTGTCCATCTTCGTGGATTCGACGGAAGGAGCTGCCGCCGATGAGTGACCAACGGATCGCCATCTATCCTGGATCCTTCGACCCTTTGACGCTCGGGCACGATGACATCGTGAGGCGCAGCCTCAGGCTGGTGGATCGGGTGCTCGTGGCGATCGCTGGAACGGCGACTCAGATGAAAGACTCGACGTTCTCGGTCGATGAACGGGTCCAGGTGACGCAGGAAGTCTACGCGGACGAGCCCAGGGTCGAGGTCGTTCCCTTCGAGGGACTCCTCGTGGACTTCGCTCGCCAGAGGGGGGCGCGGCTCATCGTGAGAGGGCTCCGGGCGGTCAGCGACTTCGAGTACGAGTTTCAGATGGCCCTGATGAACCGGTCGTTGTGGCCAGAGATCGAGGTGATCTTCATGGCTCCCGCGAGCAGTTATACGTTTCTCAGTTCTTCCCTCGTACGAGAAGTGGCACACCTGGGCGGTGACGTCTCGGCGTTCGTTCCGGCGCCCGTGCTCCGGGAGCTCGTCCGGGTGTACGGGCCCGCCGCATCGGGCGCATGAGCTTTCTCGCCGGCTTGCGGGACAGGGCGGCCGCAACGGGCGCCCGGATCGGGTTTCCGGAGGCGGCCGAACCGCGTACGGAACAGGCACTGCGTCGGCTTGCGGAGGAGGGAGCGATACGGCCCGTCGTCGTGGAGTCGGCCGCGGAGGCGGAGAACGCGCTGGCGGGTGGCGGTATCGATCTCCTCGACCCATACGCGCCGGGCCGCAGAGGAGAGGTCGCGGACCTGCTTCCCGAGATCGCCTCCGGAGGGCCCGTGGACACCCTTCGCTTCGCGGTGGCGCAGCTCAAGAGGGGACACCTGGACGGCGTGGTGGCCGGCGCGAAAAGCGCTACGGCCGATGTCCTTCGGGCAGGCCTTCGTCTGCTTGGAACTGCGCCAGGCATCAAGACAGTGTCGAGTTCTTTCTACATGGTCCAGAGCGATGGGCGTCCGGGCGATGTTCTCACGTTCACGGACGCCGCCGTCGTTCCGAGCCCCACGGCCGGGCAGCTGGCGGAGATCGCGGAAGCGGCGTGCCGTGCCCGGCGGCTGGTCGTGGGTGACGAGCCACGAGTGGCGTTCCTGTCGTATTCGACACGCGGATCGGCCGATGGTGACTCGGTCAGGACCGTACGGGAAGCACTGGCGCAGTTTCGGAGCCGGGTGCCGGATGTTATCTGTGACGGTGAGCTTCAGGTGGACGCTGCGTTGGTACCCGACATCGCACGACGCAAGGCGCCGGACTCGGCTATCGCGGGTCGGGCCAACGTGCTGGTTTTCCCGGATCTCGATGCAGGGAACATAGGATACAAGTTGGTACAGCGTCTGGCGGGGTCACACGCGCTGGGTCCGATACTCCAGGGCCTCGCCGGCCCGCTGAACGACCTGTCGCGCGGAGCTTCCGTGGAGGACATCGTACACGTGGCGTATATCACGGCATTGATGTCGGCGGCGCCGCGGATCGATACATCCGAATCACACTGACTACTGAGGGCAGCAATGTTTTCGATCGTCGAGTTGAACGGCATCACGATCGTGGAGGTGGGGGGAGAGCTGATCGTGGGCAACCGCCACGAGCTCAAGGAAAAGGTCAGCGATCGCCTGGAGGCCGGTGATCGCCGGTTCCTGATCGATTTCACCAGTTCCAGCTATATCGACTCGAGCGGGCTCGGTGTGCTCGTGAGTCTCTCGAAGAAAATTCGGGAGTCCGGGGGCGTGCTGCGACTGGCGGGCCTGAGCGAGGACCTTCGCACCCTGTTCGAGCTGACCAAGCTGGACACGCTCTTCCAGATCGCGGATACGCGCGCCCGGGCCCTCAGCGAATTCTGACCTCGTGACCGACTCCGTGCCCGCGGCGCTCATATGCTCGAGCCGCCCGGAGGTGGCTTCGAGCCTGGTGAGGGAGCTCGAAGCGCTGCGAGTGTCATGCGTGACGTCGGTCTCGGCGGAGGACTGGCCGCAAAACCCTCCCGGGATCGCGTTCATCGATCTGGCGGACACGGGGCAGCCCGTTCGCGAGGCTCGGCTCGCGTTCGGCGAGGACACCGAGCTCATTGCCATCGTGGACAACGAGTCCGTAGACGGTTTGATCCCGGCCCTGGCCGCGGGGTGCGGCGACTACTTGTTCTACCCCCTCAACTCCGACGAACTGGGCCTCAAGTGGCGCCGGCATCGGGCCGGAGAAGGTGGCACCCGGGCGCGACGTCCGGGAGGTCTGGCCGGAATCCTGCAGCTCGCATTTCCGTCCAGCGTGCGCTTCGTGCAAGAGGCCGTGGCTGAAGTCGTTGAGGCCTGTGAGCGCCTCGCCTTTTCGGGATCACGGGCCACTCTGAACCTGCGAGTCGCGGTCGGCGAGGCTCTGTGCAACGCGATCCTGTACGGCAACCGTGAGGATCCCGAGAAGCTTGTCCGCGTTTCGGCCGTCCTGAGTCAGGGGTGCGCCGAGGTGACCGTTACAGACGAAGGGGAGGGCTTCGATCCACAGTCGATCCTGGATCCGACCCGTCCGGAGAATCGGGAGCGCAGCCATGGGCGGGGTCTCTTCCTTCTCAGGTCTCTCACTGATGACGTACGGTTTAACGAGCGTGGCAACTCGATCACGCTGACCCTCGGGACTGAGTTGGTGGACGTCGAGCCGGGAACGCCGAGCGGAGAGGTATCTGACGTTGCGGTGATGCCGCAGAACGGTTTCCAAGGGGTGGACGCTGTGAGCCACTCCGCGGAGCCACTCCGCAGCGATCGGCTCGAGGAGTACCTAGAGGCATTTCATCGCCTCACGGGAGTCCGGTTTCGCCTCGTGATAGAGACGTCGGATACGGAGGTCGTGGCGCACGACTCGCTGGGCGACAGGCGGGAGATAGAGTACACGGAGTCCTCATGGCTCGTGATGCCCTCGGTCCGGATCCGGCTCGCAGCAGCACCTGCGGCAGGGGACGTCGAACGTCGCTACCTCGCTCTGCTCAGAGAGACCTCCAGCCAGCTCGTGGCCTCGGAGAGAGAGGCCAGGTTCTTCTCGGACGAGCTCGCGGATCGATTCGCGGAAGTCGAGCTGTTGACCTCGGCGGGCGAGACCCTGGGCTCGGTGATCAACCTGGAGCGGGCGACAGGAAGGTTGCTGGAGCGCCTCACGGCCGTTCTCACGGCCGACTCCGCCACCGTCTGGGTGCCTGGACCTGGTGAGGGGGACCGGGGTGTAGAGCGCCTGGCTGCGACGGGGACCATGCGTGCTGCGGTGTCTGCCGGGCCATCGGCCGACGCCGGGGACCTGATCGCCGAGGTTCTGAAGCACCAGCTGGCCCAGGTGCGCCC
This sequence comes from Gemmatimonadota bacterium, assembly GCA_030601615.1. GTDB lineage: Bacteria > Gemmatimonadota > Gemmatimonadetes > Palauibacterales > Palauibacteraceae > Benthicola. The sequence goes on along the minus strand of JAUVTH010000063.1, from coordinate 2,449 downwards.
CCGACGCGGTCGCGCGATGGAGGAGGAGGATCGGACGCTTCTGGCAGTACCTCTCAGGCACTCCGCGCTCCACGGCACCACCCTTGCCGTGGGCGTGCTGACCGTGCGGGGCGGAGCCGGGCGCCACACGTTTACTCAGGCCGAGGTCAAGCTAGCGGCCACTGTGGCGGTTCACCTGGCGGCCGCGATCGAGAAGGATCGGCTGGTCCGAGAGAGTCTGGTTCAGGAGCGGATGCTCGTCGAGCTGGAGCTGGCTCATCACCTGCAGATGAAGTTGCTCCCGGATCTCAGCGATTTTGTGGAGGTGGCCGATGTGGCTGCCAGGTGTGAGCCCGCGGACTCCGTAGGCGGTGACTTCTACCACTTGTTCCAGCTGCCCGGCGACCGTCTCGGCGTGATGTTGGGCGACGTGAGCTCGCACGGCTACTCGGCCGGCCTGATCATGGCCCTCACGATGAGCGCGGCGTCGCTTACAGTGCGTGACCGCGAGGAGCCAGCCGAGGTGTTGCGAGGGATCCATCACGAGCTGGTGAGAAAGCTCGAGTCCACCGAGATGTACATGACGCTCTGCTACGCGGTCCTGGATCCGGCGGCGGGTCGGATGCGGTACGCCAATGCGGGGCATCCTCACGCGTTCCACGTCAGTCCCGACGGGGCACAGCGGCTGGAAGCGTTGAATCCGCCGCTCGGGATCGCGGAGTTCGATTCCTATGCGCAGAGGGAGCTGGACTGGGTCCAGGGACGGGACATGCTGCTCATGTTCACGGATGGGATCAGCGAGTGCCTCGATGTTGATCGTATGTGGTCGGACGAGCGGCTGACTCAGATGGCGATAGAGCGATCGGGTGCCAGTGCCCAGGAGGTACTCGATCGCGTGTTCGAGCTCGCATCGGCGCCCGGCGGCGTGGCGGCGGACGATCGGACGGCGCTCGTGGTCAAGTAGCGGTGGTCTACGCCAAACGATCCCTGAGTCAGAACTTCCTCGTCGACCCCAACATCCGGCGCAAGCTCGTGGCGGAGCTGGACGCGGGCGCACAAGACGTGGTGCTCGAGATCGGGGCCGGTCACGGAGAGCTCAGCGATCTGATCGCGGGGACTGTCCGCTGCCTCGTGCTCGTCGAAAAGGACGATCGACTGGCAGCGGAGCTCACCGATCGATTCGACCACAGGGCGGATGTCGAGGTAGTCCATGCCGACGCCCTCGACACAGACCTCGCTGCCCTGGTGGGGGATAGAGGCGGCCGACTCATCTCAAACGTTCCCTACGGGATCACATCGCCGCTGATCTTCCACTTTCTGGAAATGCATCCCATTCCCACACGGATGGTCCTTCTGGTGCAGAAGGAGGTAGCCGATCGGATCGCATCGCAGGCCGGAAGCAAGGTCTACGGCGCTCTCTCCGTAGGGGTGCAGTCGCGCGCGCGCGTCCGGATCGCGTTTCGAGTGGGGAGACAGGCCTTCCGTCCGGTGCCTGCCGTGGACTCGGCTGTGATCGTCCTCGAGCCACGAATGCCGGCGCTGGACCCGGCAACCCAGACGGACCTCCGGGTACTTACCCGTGTGGCGTTCTCCCGGCGCCGCAAGCAGCTCCTTCGGATTCTCCGATCGGCTCCCGAGTATGATCTCCCGCGCGACCGGATCGAGCGGATCCTGGAGTCCATGGGGCTCTCGCCGCAGGCGCGGCCGGAGACTCTCACTCCAGATGAATTCGTGAGTCTGGCAGGGCGCTTGAGAGGATCCTGAAGTGCCTCGGGGGAACGCACGCCTGGTGTGTTGAGAAGATCCGTTCGGGCGCGTATGTTCTTGTGATCACTTTCACAAGCAGAGTCATGAACGCACGCAAGATCTCCGATTCGACCGTGAGACGGTTGTCACGTTATCTGCGGCAGTTGAGGGACCTCGACCAGCACGATCGAAAGGTCGTGTCGAGCCGGGAGCTCGCACAGGCGACGGGCACGACCGCGGCGCAGGTACGTAAGGACCTCAGCCACTTCGGGTCATTCGGGAAGCGCGGTCAGGGGTACCCGGTCAGTGATCTCCGTGTGCAGCTTGAGGAGATCCTGGGACTCACCCACCGGTGGAATGTGGCGGTAGTGGGTGTGGGAAAAATCGGTTCGGCGCTGTTGGGATACGGCTACTTCGCCCAGCGGGGATTCGATATCGTGGCGGCGTACGACGCGGACCCGGCAAAGACAGGTCTCGACTTCGGGGGCGTCCAGGTACAGCCCCTTGCTGAGTTGGAGCGAGGGTTCGCCGACCTGGAGATATCGATCGGGATCATCGCCACGCCTCCGGAAGCAGCCCAGGAGGTGGCGACTCGTGCAGTGCGAGCGGGGGCCTCAGCGATTCTGAATTTCGCCCCCATCAAGCTGGATCTGCCGCCGGAGGTGGCGCTGCGCACGATGGACATGACACTCGAGCTCGAGGGTCTGTGCTACATGGTGACGGC
>JAUVTH010000175.1 GCA_030601615.1 Gemmatimonadota bacterium | reverse complement strand
CTGGTCACCGTAATTGGCAACCACGCGCTCATAGGCCTGCTGCGCCTCCTGCAATCCCAACGTCTCGTCGCAGATGCCGATGTGCAGCTGCGCCTTTGCGGCCACCGCCCTGCTATCGGCGTGGTCATTCAGGATAGTCCGATAGATCTCGATGGCGCCTTCGAGGTTGCCATGGACTTCCTCCTGGTACAGCCCCGCCTGATACAACTCCTCGGCCGTCTGCTGAGCCAGGCCAGAGGCCGGTCCCGCCAGGACCAAGCTCAGTACGCCGATGATCACTCTATGCGACTTCATGATTCCGCTCCCGACATGGGTTCGCGTTGGACGTCTCTGAACAGAGTGTACGCGAATACTTCCAGGGATGATTGAAGGGTCTGTGACGGTGATGTTAAGCGTCGGTTAAGACCCGTCAGACGCGAACTTGTAGCCCAAGCCTCGCACGTTGGGGATGTGCTTCGGTTCTGCCGGATCATCCTCCCGCTTCTTCCTCAGGTGCGCGACGTGCGTATCGATCGTGCGAGGGAACACATCCCACCCATCGCCCCACACCTCGCTGAGAATCACGTCGCGACGCAGGACCTCGTCCGGCCGGCTGACGAACAGTTGCAGCAGAGAGAATTCCCGGGCCGTGAGCTCCACAGGCTGACCTCCCTTCGTCACCGTGTAGCCCTTGAAATTGACTTCCACGTCGCCGAATGAGGCTCGCTCGAGCGGGGGGCTGATCGGTTTGCCACGCCGAAGCAAGGCTTTGACCCGCGCGAGCAGCTCACGGGGACTGAACGGCTTGGTGACGTAGTCGTCCGCGCCCAACTCGAGCCCGACGACCTTGTCGATTTCCTGGCTCTTGGCGGTCAACATCAAGATGGGGGTAGTGTCGCCGGCAGCGCGGAGCTGCTTGCAGATCTCGAAGCCGTCCATGCCCGGGAGCATGATGTCGAGAATGATGAGATCGTAGCCTCCCGCCCGGGCCCGCTCGAGGCCCTGGACACCGTCGGCCTCTCCGTCAACGACATAGCCTTCGAGGTCCAGGTCGTCCTCCAGGGCCATCCGGATGCTCTGCTCATCCTCGACGATCAGAATCTTCGACATCGGTCTACTCCGTCATGGCCGGGAGGCTGATGGTAAACGTGCTGCCCTCGCCTACCTCGCTCTTCACATGCACGGTTCCGCCATGAGCTTCGACGATTTCCTTCACCAGGGTGAGTCCGAGACCGGCGCCCTTAACGGATCTGGTCATGGGATCGCCGCCGCGGTAGAAGCGCTCAAACACCCTCTCCAGCTCTTCCCCGGGAATACCCACCCCACGGTCCCGTACGGCGATCGAGACGCGTCCGTCACCCGAAGTCGCATCGACCTCGATCCGCCTCGCCTCGCTCGAGTAGCGGATCGCGTTGTCCAGGAGATTCAAGATCGCCTGCGTGATCGCGTCCTCGTTGGCACGCACGAGCGGTAGAGGCTCCTCGACGTGTGCCTCGACCACGAAGCCCTCGTGTCCGACACGATGCTGGGTCGTCTTTGCCAGCTCCCGGACAAGCTCGGCCGCGTCCACCGCCTCGAACTGGAGCTCCTTCTTCCACTCCTCGATCCGAGCGAGGTCGAGGATGTTCGTCACCAGGGACGACAGCCTGGTACTCTGCTCGACGAGCACCTCGTAGTAGCGCTGCCTTCGCTCCTCCGTCGGAACGCGGTCCGTCTGCAGCATCTCGGCCATTTGCCGGATCGAGGTAAGCGGGCTCTTGAACTCGTGGGACACAGTGGAAACGAAGTCGGACTTGAGGTGCGCCAGCTCCAGCTCGTGCTTGACGGCGCGCACAGTGAGAATCAGCCCGAAGACCAGGATAGTGGCAATCAGCACGAACATATAAAAGTAGATGCTCTGGCTCGATGCGAGCAGACGTCGGTACGGACTCTGCGGCAGCTGGCGAAACTCGATGAGCCAGGGCGGAAAATTGCCCGCGAGCGTCGCGTTAACGGTCAACGAGCCGGCAAGCGGGCCGTCCCGTGCGAGGACGACGCTCCCGTCCCTGTTCTTGACGATCCAATCGGTGGTAACCGGGTCCACCTGGCTCTCCAGCGTTTCACGCAGCACCGCTTGCAGGTACTCCGCATCGAGCAGAAGACCCCACACGCCGCTCTGGTCGCCACGCTGAGGAAGCAGGGAAACGAGGTAATCTCGGCCGGCGCTCTCGATGGCGAGCCGGGTTCCGGTTGGAGCGGGGTTTCCGCTTCTGCGATCGACCCGAGTACGAAGCTCCGCGATCGCCGTCGACTGAAACAGCAGCAGGTTCTCGGTCCGCTCACTGATCTGGCGTCCTCGCGCTTCCAGCGCCGAGAGAAACTCCCGGTACGGGGCCGCGGAAACCTCCGGCAGCGCTGCGAGTAGCTCCGCGATCGATCTCGAAACCTGGCCGGCGAAGAAGTCGTACTCGGCGCGCTCCAGCTTCCACGCGCCATCGACCAGCCGCTCGTACAGGTCCAGGTAACCTGCTAGCGCTTCCAGACTGTCACCGGTCATCGAGAGCACGGATGCGTGTTCGAGTCGGGAGGTCGGACCTGCCGGCACATCCGTCGCAGTACGCACCCGGTCGAACTCTCGGAACAACGTCTCATACGAAGTAAGCGCCTCGTCGAAGAGCGTCGCCTTGCGCTGCACCCGAGCGACGGCCAGGAGAGCCTCCGCCTTCAGAACCGAGTCCCGTGCCGCGTCGTATGCTAGCTGGTAGCTGCGAACAGCAGCCCCGTACCGGCGCCCCTGGAACTCACGTTCCTGGCCCGTACGGAAAGGTGCCGCCGCACCCGGCGACCAGCGGGCCACGGAACGGCGCTCGAGTCCGCCGTCCGGAATGAAGGCGAGGTGCGCGGCCGGAAGGTGGACGCTTTCCCAGCCCTCGATGCGGAAGACTTCTTCCACGAGTGGAAGAAGCTCCCGCAAGCTGTCGAACGCGCCACTCAGGTCGGCGGATGCCGGCCCAGCGAACTCCGCGATGAGCCTTGAATACACAGTTTCGGATCGAGCCATCTCCGCCGCGATGGTATCACCGATCTGCGCTGCCAGTGCGCGATACTCGCTCTGCCGCCGTTGCTCGACGAACGCCAGCTCGTTCCGGATACCGCGGACTGCCAGGTAGCCGAGCGCCAGGCAAGGAAAAGCGACGCCCATGAGGAAGAGGAGAGCCAACTTCCGGCGTCGGTGCGGAGACGATTCCATCCGCTCGTCCAGCTGCGAGTAGGCCAGCGCTCACGGGGGGGCTATCACAAGATGTGTGCAGGAACGGAAGTCTGCAAAGCCGTCGGCTCCACCGGGACCCCGGACTGGTCCAGTCGCCGGCCTCCGTACTGTCAATTGTACTGTCAACAGAACCCGGCATCCTGCCGTATCGACCAATAGGGAACCCGGCAGATCCACCAGGGCCCATCGAGGACACTCCTCTCTTCGCGAGTTGCGCGGTGGCGGTAGCGTTCTGGGCTCCTAGCATCCAGGCGCCACCGATACCCGCTCCGAGAGAAATGTCCTCGCTGCGGTTATGGGCTGGTCGCAGCACGCCGACCAGGCGTGCGCACCATCCTCACCTGAGGTCGGAACAGTCCAGGTCTTGGTTGGCTAAGCCGGACCCGGTTCCACTGATTCAGCACGGCGGATCATCCGTGCCACCTCATCGTTAGTCCGCACCGCATGCATCTCGATCTCGGGGTGTTCGCGAGCAAACACTCGGAAGATCTCGTCGGCGAACGCTTGTCCGATCGTAGACACGCCACTGAAGTCGAGAATGACACGACGAAACGACGGAATGCGCACAAGCAGACGCTTAGCCTGCGATCTGGATATCAGGTTCTCCTCCCCAATCTGGGCCAGAGATACCGGGACGTGCGTGACATCAAAAGCGTAGTCCTCACCCGTACTGTACTCGTCAAACACTGCGAGAGCTGGTTTCCGGACGTCGGGGTCGATAACGAGGGCGACCCTGGTCCCCTTCACGGCGGGTCGTGTTTCCATCAGCCAATCGCCGAGATTGGAGTTGTGGGAGAAGACAAGCGACCCAGATCTAATGACAAACGTGTTGCACATGCGACTCGTGAAGAAGATCCCCTCACCGGTGTGACGTTCAGGGTCTGTCGTCAGCTTGCCTTTTGACAACTCCAAGACAGCGTGCTCTTCATCTTCGAGCCCGAGTTCGTCACTGATTTTCCGAAAGATG
>JAUVTH010000292.1 GCA_030601615.1 Gemmatimonadota bacterium | reverse complement strand
ACGCTGCCTCCGTCTCCCAGGTTGTCGAAGTCCAGCGCCTCGAGTCCTACGGTCCCGCCCAGGGACAGGGTGGGATACAGGTCAGCCGTAGCGATTCCGATTCTCGCGGTCTGAGAAGCCAGGAGGCGCTCAGCCTGGCGGATGTCGGGGCGACGGCGAAGCAGGTCGGCCGGGATCCCGTAGGCCACCTGGTCGTCGGGACGCGGCAGGCCGGAGTGCGCCTGCAACTCGTCGTGCAGGTTGCCCGGCGCCTCGCCGAGCAGGACCGCCAGGCGATTCAGCGACCTCTCGAGGCCGATTTCGAGGCTCGGAATCGTGGACTGGGTTTGGGCCAGGTTCTGTTCGGCCTGTGCGACGTCGAGGGCCGAGGTGAGCCCGGCGTTGAATCGATCGCGCGTCAGCTCGAGGCTGCTCTCCTGCGCCTCCACGTTCTGCGTCGCAAAATCGAGTCGGGTCTGGAACGCACGCGCATCCACGTAGGCAGAGCCGACCTCCGCATACAGGGTGACGAGCACGTCGCGGTAGTCCTCGACCGAGGCCTGGAGTTGGGCGTCCGCCGCCTCCACGGTGCGCCGGATGCGCCCGAACAGGTCAATCTCCCAGCTCAGGTCCAGGCCGAAGATCCAGGAATCGAACGGGTCACCGATCGACAGACCACCGCCCTCTCCTCCGTCGATGGGTGGCTGAACGGAAGCCGCCCCCTGGATCCCGTTCTCGCTGATCTTCTGGTAGCTGTAGGCTCCACCGAGGACGATGTCCGGCCAGTATCCACCCTTCGCGACTCCCCGTATGGCCCGAGCCTCGGCGACACGGCCCACCGCAGCCTGGAGGTCCAGGTTGCCGAATTCCGCCTTCCGAATCAGGTCAGTGAGCAGCGTGTCGTTGAACGAGACCCACCACATCTCGAGATCGGTGGTGTCCGCCGCCATCTCGGTCTCCACCGTCGTCCGCCATCGGTCGGGAACCGTCTCGGCGGTGTAGTCGGGAGGCTCGTAGTCGGGACCCACCGTACAGGCCGCCAGGAGTGAAACGGCGGCGAGCCAAACTGGAGGTCGGGCACGGGACCTGGTCATCCGTCCACCTCGTCCTGTTCAAAGGAGTGCATCCGGACGCGCATTATCACTTACGTGCGACGCCGTGGCAATTCCGAGCGACCCGTGTCGACCCACTGTGAACAAACAAACGGGGCCGCCCGAATGAGCGGCCCCGCGATCCATCTATCCTTCAGGTCAAGCTGACGATCAGTTCGTCACTCGATTCTTGTAGCTGTCCTTGAAACATCCAAGGGCTGTGCACACGGCGCCAGCCACCAGAGCGTGCATGATGCCGGCGATCGCGAGCAGTCCGAGCAGGTCGAGTCCCTGCTGTGCCGTCAGGTTCATCTATCCCCCTAGCGAAGAGATCCCACCGTTCACGCGGTGGAGCGATCCCACGTCCTGGTCCAGGTCCCTTGTCGTCCCTGACCCTCACGCGGGATTGCGGGGTCTGTGGGCCACCTCATCGGATGACCGCGTGCTTGTGAAGCATTTCACATGCCACAGCTCGGGACCTTCGTACCTGGCTGGCGCGCTTGTGACTTTTGGCACAAACAACATCGACTCGACTATTCGGGATACCGCAGAAATATGCTACGCTCTTGTGATCGGCTCGATATCCAGGGTAACGGGTGGGTACTGACGTACTTACGACCCGGTACCCGGCACAGATGGGCCCTTTTGTCGCATTCGCTGACACAGGTGCTCAGGCAGAGCGACGAATGGAGTGGTTCGCGGTACGGCAGAAGTCAGGATTGAGACCCGGAGTCGGACAGATGGGCGAAGCCTCGTTCCACCCGGCTGACCAGGTCCCTCTTCTCCTCCTCGCCGAGCAGCGTGGCCTGCGCGGCTTTCAGCACCAGGTCCTCGACTTCGGGAGCTCCGAGGCCGAACGCGGCTGACGCCTTCAGGTACTCGTCCGTCAGGGTCGTTTCGAACATCGGGGGATCGTCGGAATTGAGCGTCACGTACAGCCCCTGCTCCAGCAGACGGGGCAGCGGATGCTCGGCGAACGTGGGCGCCACCTTCAGGCACACGTTGCTGGTCGGACATACCTCGAGCGGGATCTGGCGATCGCGTAGCTCGGCCACGAGCTCCGGGTCTTCGAGGCAGCGGACGCCATGGCCGATCCGCACGGCGTTCAGGTCGCGCAGGGCGCCGCGGATGCTCTCGGGGCCCACGGTCTCACCGGCGTGCGGGACGCTCGGCAGCCCTGCCTCCCGAGCCACCTCGAACGCCCGTCGGAAGAGCTCGGGGGGATACCCCACCTCGGGCCCGCCGAGACCGAGTGCGGTGATGCCACGGGACATGTTGTCGGCAGCCCATTCGGCCACCCCTGTGAACTCGGCGGGGTCCAGGTGACGGGGATAGTCGATCGTGAGGCTCATCGTGATCCCGTGCTCGCGGCGGGCCGCCTCGCGTGCCCGGTTGATCGCGGCGAGCTGGTCATCCAGGGAGATCCCCGATTGCATCCGCTGGGTGGAGGCCGTGTACGTGACCTCGGTGTGGAGGACGTTCTGCTCGGCCTGCTCCGCGAGAAAGTCCGCTGTGATCCGCTCGACGTCGTCGGGGGTCTTGATGCAACCGGCAGCCGCCAGGTACACCTCGACGAAGTGGTCGAAGCTCTTGAAGGAGTACCACTCCCGCAGCTCCTCGACGGACCGGGCTGGCAAGCGTACGCCGTTACGTGCCG
>JAUVTH010000006.1 GCA_030601615.1 Gemmatimonadota bacterium | reverse complement strand
CAGGGGGCCCGCGTCTCCTCGAGCCTGCCTCAGCAGCTCCCACAGTGCCTGGCGACGCCCCGGCCACAACGTCTCGAACGCGCCCGCTTCTGCCAGCACGCGAAGCTCGGAAGGGCCCAGGCCGCTGCGCCGCAGCACGTCCTCCACGCTGCAGAACGGCCCTTCGTCGCGAGCCGCCTGCAGATTCTCCCGGGCCCTCGAGCCGAGTCCGTTCACCAGGCGGAGTCCGATTCTCAGGGCCGGAGTGGAGCTCCGAGGAGGCTCCGCGTCCAAAGCACCCGGAGCGCGAGGCTGAGGCCCTTCCAATGTCGAATCCCAATCGGAGTGCGCCAGGTCCACCGGCCGCACCTCTACTCCGTGACGACGCGCGTCGTGGATGAGCGTGCCCGGCGAGTAGAAGCCCATCGGTTGAGCGTTGAGCAGCGCCGCGTAGAACTCCGGCGCGTAATAGCGCTTCAGATAGGCGGAAGCATAGACGAGGAGCGCGAAGCTGGCCGAGTGACTCTCCGGAAAACCGTAGTTGGCGAATGCCGTCAGGTACTTCAGGATCTGGGCCGCTACGTCCGGCGCGACGTCGTTTCGTTTCAAGCCTTCCACCAGATCTCTCTCGACCTGCTGCATCTTCTGGTGCGAACGCTTGAACCCCATGGCCCGGCGCATGTTGTCGGCCTGTGCCGGAGTGAATCCAGCCAGCGCGATGGCCACCTTCATCCCCTGTTCCTGGAACAGCGGAATACCCAGCGTTCGCTTGAGCAACGGCTCGAGACGCGGGTCCAGGTAAGTGACCGGCTCCTCTCCGTTCCGTCGCCTGAGGTACGGGTGCACCATGTCACCCTGGATCGGACCCGGCCGGATAAGAGCCACCTCGATCACGAGGTCGTAAAAACAGCGGGGACGCACCCGTGGAAGCGTGTTCATCTGGGCCCGCGATTCGATCTGGAACACGCCCACGGTGTCCGCCGCGCAGATCATGTCGTACACCTCCGGGTCGTCCGGAGGCAGCCTGGCCAGATCGATCGATACCCCGCGCGTCCGCCGGATGGTGCGGATGGCATCGCCCAGGAGCGTCAGCATTCCGAGCCCCAGCAGATCGAACTTGATGAACCCCGGCAGGTCGAGGTCGTCCTTGTCCCATTGAATTACCGTGCGATCTGCCATGGATGCGCGTTCCACCGGTACCAGTTCTCCGATCGGCCGATCGGAGATCACGAACCCTCCTACGTGGATGGAACGGTGCCGCGGGAGGTCCTCGAGGCCGGCTACGGTCCGGATCAGGGCAATCGTCCGGGGATCAGCGAGGTCCAGGCCGGCATTCGCCGCGCCACCCTCCGCCAGCCTGCGAGCCGCGTCCATGGCACCACCGCGATCCACCTCCAGAGAGAGGCGATCGCTCTCGGCAGAGGAAAACCCCAGGACCCGGGCCGCATCCCGCACCGCCATCTTCCCGCGGTACGTGATGGACTCGCATACCATGGCGGCGTGCCGACGACCGTACTTCTGGTACACGTACTGAAGTATCTCTTCCCGGTCCCGGTGAGCGATGTCCAGATCGATGTCCGGTGGCTCGTGGCGGGACTCGGAGAGAAAGCGCTCGAACAGCAGATCCAGCCCGATCGGATCCACGGCGGTGATCCCGAGACAGTAACAGACGGCGGAATTGGCCGCCGATCCCCTGCCCTGCACGAGGATCCCGCGCCGGTTCGCGAACCGGACGATGTCCCACATGATGAGGAAGTAGTCGGCCAGCTCCAGACGGCGGATGATCCGGAGCTCGTGCTCGATCTGCCTGAGGTGCCGGGTACCGAGATGATCTCCGTACCGTTCGCGCCCTCCCTGTTCCACGAGTCCTCGCAGAAACGCGTTCCGATCTCCACCCCCGGGCACTTCGAATGGAGGAAGCCGCGGCTTCAGGTCCGTCATGTGGAACCGGCAGCGCTCCGCTACGCGCACCGTTTCGAGAAGCGCCTCCCGTCCCCAGCGCTCCCGCATGTGGGTAGCGCCCTTCAGGTACCACTCTCCGTTGGGAGGCAACCGGTCATCCGCTTCCTCCAGGGTCGTGCCGTATCGAAGACAGGTCAGCACATCCAGCACGATCCGATCACGCGGGCAGGCGTACCAGGGGGCGTTCACCGGCACCCACGAAAGATCCACGTCGCGCGCGTGCCGGATCCAGGCGGCGCACCGACGGGCGTCCGCCGGCAGTCCGTGATGCTCCAGGGCCAGGTGGAACCGGTCAGGGAACAGGGCCCGCAGTCGCTCGATCCGGTAGTCGAGCCCCGGCGTGTCGGGCAACAGGTTCCCGGTCATCAGGAGACACGTCAGCCCGTCTGTCCTGCCTTCGAGCTCGGGAAACACCAGCCCCGGAGAACCGCGGGGAGAGGCCAGGCGTGCCCGGGTGATGAGCGAGGACAGGTCGTGATAACCGGCGAGGCTCTCGCACAGGAGCACGAGGCGCACCCTTCCGTCGCCCACACTGCCGGTCACCGTCCGCTTGCCGTCCCCCAGCCGGATCTCGCCGCCGATGATGGGACGCACACCCGCGTCACCACACGCACGAGTGAAGCGAACGGCGCCCCCGAGATCGAACACGTCGGCCAGCGCGAGGGCCGGCAACCCCACTGTAGACGCCCGCCCCGCCAGTGACTCGGGGTTCGAGGCACCGGACAGGAAGGAAAAAGCGGATCGCGCGGCCAGCTCTACGAAGTCGGACGGCCGATCCTCAGTCAAAAACACCGTGCAACCACCACCGGGCTTCCTTACCCTTCCCCCTCCACTCCCTGTACAGCCACAACAGCTCCCCTTCCCCCGTGCACACCCGGTAGTATTCGCGGCGATAGGGGTCCTTCCACCAATCACCTGACAGACGTTCCGGGCCCTCGGCAACGATCAGCGGTCGACGTCCTGCGGCATCCTGGAGCTCCACGGGGCGTCCCTTCCGGGACCACACCTTCACCTCGACCGGATCGGGCAGGAGATGAAGGGTGCTCTCGAGTGCTCCATCGGTCGAAACGATCCGGGTCGCGCCCGGAGAAGGGGCAGAGCGAGCCTTCTCCTCCTCCGGCGTCTCGACGGAGGCTACCGGTCGCCAGCGACTGCGGGACTCGGGTCGATGAATCATGCGGGGATGCGGCCACGCAATCGCCTCCTTTCCCAGTCGGGCTCGCAGACGGGAGAGGGCCGCGGCCGCAGCCATCGGATCACGCCAATCCCCCGAGAAAAGATCCCCCTGGCGCGCACCGGGAGGCGCCGTCTCCTCCACCCGAAGCACGATCTCCCTTACCGGAGCGGCCAGGCACCCGGTCGTGTCCACGGCCCGCTCGAGCGCCGCACGACACAGATCGTACAGAAGGTCCTCACGTCTCGTCGCACGAGCCGGAAGCACCCGGGCCTGCCGTGAGGCACTTGCCCCATCCAGGTGAAGTTCCAGCGAAAGACGGGAGGCGCACCGGCCCACGCGCAACAGATCGGAACACACCCTGTGCAGGAGATGACGGAGCACGAACAACAGCGGCTCCAGCGTTACGGCTGCCCCTTCCAGCTCGAGTGAAGCTTCGGGGAGGTCGTCCGCAGCGAGAGGACGGAACGTTCGATCGTCTTCCGCCCGTGCCCACCTGTGCGCCCGTACGCCGGCGGGACCGAATCGACTCTCCAGCTCACTCCGATCCCGAACGGCCAGCTCTTCGATACGATGGAAGCCCAGGGCCCGTAGAGTCTCCTGCATATCGTCCGGGATCGGCAAGAACGACAGCGGCAGAGGCGCCAGAAAAGCCGGACCGGCGTCCGGAGCCACGATGATCGAAGCACCATCTCGCGCGCCGCCGCCCGGAAGAGGCGGGGCACCCGATTCATGACCGTCCAGTTGTCTCGCCAGCAGGGCCGCGGCATCGGCCACGACCGCCACGTCCGCCACACCGGTCCATGCCCCGGTGTATCCCGCCGCCAACGCGGCTTCCCGCAGTGCCCGGACCAGGGCCGGCTCCCCTCCCCTGCGATCCCAACCTCGTGCGTCCACCCGGCATGCCCCCGGCCCCAACGGCGCCACCCGTGGCGAGCCCGCCAGCAGCGCCATCACGAGATCCAGCCCGCCGGGCCCATCGGAAGCTGGCGGGACCTCTCCGGTCAGTACCGTCGCCACCCGGGGGGGAGCGGCTCTCACGTCGCCGGGCCTTTCCGATCCCGCGCCGGCTCGGGCCCCCAGGAGGGACATACGGGACACAGGAGCGGCACCTCTACCGCACCCCGCTTGCCCACTCTCACCCACACGGGCCGAACCGATGGCAGAAAAGGTCCGAATGCTTCCTGAACGGACTGGACACGGCCGGGGCGAAAGGAAAGGCGAAGAGCCGCCAGCGGAACGTGGCCCATGGTCACGAAAACGGCGTTCGCCTCCTCCGCCAGGCGCTGGAGGCGTATCGTCACACTGCGACGCAACAGGAGGTTCGTATGCACCGGGGCGACACCATGGGTCGACGCCAGGAGCGCCACCGCCCCGAACGCTCCACTGCGCAGGATCAGATCGGCGCACCACACGGCTTCGGTCGGGTCGGGAGGCCGGATGACCCAGAATCTTCCCTCCCCTGCGATCAGGCCGGTCCAGTCCGGCGCATACAGGGAATGAGCGGAATCGATGAGCGCGATCGATTCGCCGGTTGCGCGCAGACCGGCGAAAGCGGCCCGGAGGAGCGTCGTCTTGCCACTGGACCTGGGACCCAGCCACTCGACCACCTGTCCCCTGGGCAACCCGCCTTCGGGCAACAGCGTGTCCAGAGAAGAAACCCCGGTGGGAACGGAGCCGCCCGAACTGCGGGGTCTCGACTCGATTTTCTCGATCTGTCGTTCCAGCTCCACGATGGCCGCCGAGCGTCGCAATCCTCCCCCTTTCCGGAAAACCGAATAAAACCCGAAAACAAGAAGACGATACGACGACACCCCCGTGTCCGGCCAGGTCACAGGGGTGCGGCGTCAACACTTATCCGCGGACTGGCAGATCGCTGAAAACGCGGCCGCCCGGGGTTCTTCAGCGACCGGCTGGAGACCACCCGGGATCAGTCGGGGTGTTTGACCCCGAATCGCAGGCCCAGTCCGACCCTCCAGAAGGAAGGCAGTCCCGGGGGAGACTGGTATTGAACGAAGCTGTCGATGGCGAACGTCCGGCTCACGGCGTACCAGAGCCGCATTGAAGCATCCCACAGACTGCCGCTCAACTCCTCCGATACGTCACTGTCCACATTTCCGTAGAACACGCCCGGTTCGACGCCGAAGCCCAAGTCCGCCTCGTATCGGGTCACCAGGCCGATGCGCAGCTCCTTCGCCGGGGCTCGATTCGGAACTCCGGCGGGAAGACCCGTAAGGCCCGAACCGAAGTAGTCGCCATAAGAGGCCATGGGCTTCACCACCATGGGTCCGGCCGGAATCCCGGTCTCGGCGAACACCACCCAGTCATCCCGATCGAACCAGTGGCCGAGCCATCCGCCGAGCTTGAACCAGCCGCCCGAAGTGAACCCGATCGTCTGATCCACCGTCCAGGTGGTCTGGATCGTCTTGTTCACCGGCTCCTCGCGGCGTCCAAACTCGAACGAGGTGCGGTACGCCCGATTCGCTCCGTAGCTGTAGCCGATGCCGCCGAACATGCCCTCGATGTCGTCCTGGCCGCGCACCAGGTACGGGTGACGGAAGCTCAACATGTTGTCGAACGCGAACCAGAACTCGAGCCCACCGCCCGGAAAGATCCTGAGCTCCGCCCAGCGGAATCCGGGGTCCCGCGAGTTGTCGTCCGTGTAGCCACCCCACACATCCGCCTCGAGCAGGAGCGGGTTGTCGCTCAGCCGGGCGATTCCACGCCGGGCGGCTTCGTTCCCCGGATCGAGAGCGAGCGCACGCTCATAGGCCTCACGCGCTTCATCTCCCTGGTCGAGACGGGCCCGAGCGTCACCGAGTCCGATCCAGGAATCCACGTCGCTTTGATCCTGGCTCAGGGCGAGATCGAACCAGCGCGCCGCATCGGCGGGGTCGCCCGCGCCGAGGCTTGCCGTGGCCATTCCGACCTGGGCGACGCGACGCGAGGGCTCCGCGCGAAGCACCGTCCGGTAGCGCGCGACGGCCTCCTCGTACTGCCCTTCCGCCGCGTACGTGTCGGCCACGCCTGTGGCCGCCGCGAGGTTCGACGGATCCGCCGCTGCGACCTGAGCGTAGAGATCCCGGGCGCCCTGGGAGTCACCCGCTTCCATGAGCCCGGCCGCCTGGATCAGGGCCGCCTGCATGGCCGCGACCGTCATTCCCCCACGGGTCATCTGGAAAGTGAACGTGCGGACCAGGTCGCCGACCACTGCCGTCACGACGGTCTCCGTGCCGCTCGTGCCCATGGTCACGGTCGTGCTCGCCTCACCGCGGCTGTCCGTGTGGATCGTCTCGGGTCGCACGATCCCG
Organism: Gemmatimonadota bacterium; assembly: GCA_030601615.1. GTDB lineage: Bacteria > Gemmatimonadota > Gemmatimonadetes > Palauibacterales > Palauibacteraceae > Benthicola. The sequence continues at coordinate 15,401 of JAUVTH010000006.1, read as the reverse complement.
CTCTCTGCCGTGAACAGGACCTCTACGTCCGCCGCCGGAACACCGCCGCCGTCCATCACTGCCACCACCAGAGGAAGCTGCAGATCCTGACCTGCCTCGGCGGTCTGGTCCGCGCCCGAGACCACTGCGAGCTCTACGGCCCGGGCCTCGGGTCGGGCAACGCCGCCATAGCCCAGAATCGTGCCACCCGACAGGAACACGAGCCGGTTGGCGCTGCCCAGCAGGGACAACGAGACCGAGGTCTCGAACTCGCCGGAAGTTGACGTTCGACCCGATGAGAGGACAGGTCCATCCCCGGAGCCGACGCGAACTTCCACCGGAACGTCCGGGATCGGATTGCCGAACCGATCGTGCACGCCGACCCGGAGCGGTGCGACTGCGTCTTCCGACTCCAGCGCCACCGGGTCCGGGACTCCGACGGCCTGCGCGGGAGCCGCTGGACCGACACGGATGGTCACGGCGCGCGCGCCACCGATCGTCACATCGCTGTCGACGGTCAGATTGTAACTCGCGGCCGCTGTACCGGCCGGAACGACCAGGGTGGCCCGGCCGTTCGCGTCCGTGAAAGCCACAGCGTCCTCACCTGCTCCTCCACGGATCGCGCGACTTCCCAGGAGCCGGAGGCGCAGTCCGCTCTCACCGGCGTTGCCCCGGTTGATCGTCACCGGCACACGGAGGGTGTCCCCTGCGGTCACGTCGAAGATCCTTCGGCCCATGGTCAACTGAAGAGCCGCTGCGGCCGGCTGAGGCTCGCCCCGGCAGCCGTCGATGGCCGACAGGACAGCAGCGTCCGCGCCCAGGGCTTGAAAATCGGTGTGATCGCGCTGCGTCGGAGTGAACGACAGGCAGCTCTGCCGGATGATGCCCGCTACCTCGGCCTTCGTGTAGGTAGTGCCGGTGAGCAGTCGGATGATGTCGCTCTTCTGAAGCGGCTCCGCCTCCTGTCCGATGGCCGGCGCCGCGGAAACGAGCAGGGCCAGGAGAACGAAGGCGGATATGGGAAATCTTCGCATGGAATGGGACCTCATTCGGGACGTGGACACGCCGAGGCGTCGAAGTGCTGGTTGAGCTGGTTCATGTCCTCCACGAGGCGCTCGTAGTCCGCCGTGAGCGTCTCGTCCGCCGCGTCGCCCAGACCGGCATAGGCTCCGGCCATCGAAATGAACGCGTTGTCCGCGGTGGCGTATCCGCCGGCCAGGAGCTCACAGCCGATGCGACCCAGATCGAAATCCTGCCGACGCTCCTCGTAGCCAAGCATGGTCTGCTCCAGATCGGTCGACGCCTGGAGGAACCGCTCCACCTCCGGTGGACGCCGAGGAGGTCGCTCCACGGGCACGGCCGTGACCGGTGGTGCATCACCGCCGGACCGGAACAACCGCAGTCCACCCACATAGCCCCCGATTGCCACCGCCACGATCGCCAGCAACCACATGATGGTCTTGCGCCGGACCGGAAGTCTCGGATACAGCCTCTCGGTACGGTTGTCAGGAAGCACCAGTGTCATGGACGAGGCGAACGAATCACCGGCGGCGGGCACGGCAATGACCGGCGGAGTCTCCTTTGCCTCCCGCAGGTCCGCGTCGTCCGGCACGGGCTGGACTTCTCGATCGGGCAGGTAGTTCTTCCACTTCAGCGCGCTCGCGAGCGGGCCCGAGACCGGAATATCCTCGATCGACAGGAGCTCGCGGAACGGCGCGGGCTCGGCCTCCGCCTCGACCTGCTCCCCGGCCTGCGCGGTCGTGGGACGGAAGACGGCCCCCATGGGCCGAGCCGGGTCCGGGACGGTCAGCACGCAGCATTGCCACGGCTCACCGAAGTAGCGCTCGTTCATCTCGCGGTCACCCTCTGACAGGATGAGTCCGAGAAGATAATGACTGTGATACCAACCGATCAGCACACCGCCGTGCTCGCGAAAAGCGGCCTGCGAGTCGGCCCACGCCGTGAGCAGGAAAGGATCCGGAGCGTCCTCGGAAACGAGCTCAGCGCTCGGAACGGCGAGGTCGGCCACCGCGTAATGCACTCCCGTATCCGGACAGCGATACAGGTGTCCCAGAAGAAACCCGAAGTGAGAGTCTCTCCCATCCGTCGACGAGTGCACGTCGATTTCGCGAACCACGGAGCGCGCCAGGAAGAGCTCATAGGGCCCCGAGGCCGCCGGCCCTCCGGGATCCCCCGGATCCCTGCTGGGCGTCCAGAGCACGGAGCGATCCACGGGCAGCGTCGCTCGATGGTGGAGGGCAGTCCCGTCACCTCCACCTGGACCACGCCCGGCGTGTCGCAGCGGCGTGTCGCTCGTGCCCACCCCGTCAGTCATTCGCTCCCTCTCAATACAACGCTATCAGGTCCAGAACCGGCACTCCCATGAGAGCCGATCGGCCGGTCCGGACCCGGCCGAGCACGTCAATCATCTGAAGCGGGCGCAGGCGTTCAACCTCTTCCAGGAGCTCGGGCGGCACCGCGACGTACACGAACCCCTGCTCGCCCTGTTGTGCGCGGGCGAGAATGAACGGCTCCCCCTCGTAAAAGTCCTCGCGCGCGGGCTCGGCGGTCTCGACCGATACGAACTGCAGACGCCAGCGCACCTGGCGGCCGCGGTACTGCGCGGGATTGGCCGAAACATCCCGCGGGGTGAGCGCGGCCGTCGCCGCAGCGGAATCTGCGGGAAGCGTCGACGGCACCCACACCCAGCCCTCCAATTGCACGCGGGCCCAACTCCCCTCCCCCGCCAGGACCTCGAGGTCCGCATCCGGCCAGAGCGTAGCCAGCGTGTCTCCCGAGGGTGAGACGTGAAGCGAAACGTCGGATCCGGACACCACGATCCGGCCTGGAAGCTCGGCGGGACGCGTCGGAGGCTCAGTGCCGACCTGGACCGGCGCCGTCACATCATCCCGGCTCGCCGCAGGGACTGGAGCAACGCCTTCCGTCTCGACCGTGGACTTCGACCACAGCCACGCGGTTCGCCGCACCCGCGTCCAGTTCCCCTGCCCTTCGACCCGGTCCAGCAGCATGCCCCGGAGCAGCCTGGCGACCCGGCGGGCGTCCCCTTCCGGAGCCTCGCGGAGATTCTCCCCTCCCGGGTTGGACACGATCAGGTCGAATCCATCCCGGTCGGTCGCGGAGAGGGAGGGTGTCCAGATCCATCCCTCGAGCGTGGAGCGGACCCACCTGCCCTGGCGTGACTCCACCTCCAGGACCACGCCCTCGAACACCGTGGCCAGCCGGTTGCTGCTCGTCACCCGGGGTTCCTTACGGAAGTTCTCCTCGGGAACTGAGACCCGCACGGACTGGGCGATCGCCGGGCTTACCACACCGACGACCAGACCACAAACGAGCGTCGACCAGACGGCTTTTCTTCGCAGCGACATCCGAACTGGAAATGGGGGGGTTGGGCCTCTACATTGGCCTCCTTGAGTCCCGTCACGATGTCTGGCCCGAACCCGGGTGTCGCATCGTCGGCGGGGCTCCACGTTCATCGGTGTCGAGTATAGAGTACGGTCTGAACAGGTGTCAATGAAATTCCTGCTTGAAGTCACGATTCTGCGTGGGTTTGTCCGGTTTCTGGCCGTCCTGCCGCTCGCGCTCGCGGGCCTGGCTCTTCAACCCGCGACGGCGTGCGCGCAGGAAGCGAGCATCGACACGCCGTATCAATGGATCGAACGGGGCCTTCGCCTCGGTCTGGTCGGCGGGTATATCTTCACGGATCGTGGGGATCCGCCCTTCGGCCCGGGTTCGTCACCCTTCATCGGCGCCCGCCTCAGGGCGCGGCTCAGCAGTCCGTTGTCGCTGGAGCTGGGCGTTGGCTACGGAAACAGTGACCAGTGGGTCATCGACCCGCGCCTCGAAGGCGGTCCCGCCGTCGTCGACACGGTGAGCTCCGACTGGCTGATCATCGAGGGGTCGATGCAGATGGCCCTGACAGGATCACGGTCGTATCACCGGCTGCAGCCGTACGTGGTGATCGGAGGGGGAGTGCTCCTGGGTTTGAGCACGGAGACCAGCGACGTTCTTGAGAGTCCGCAGCAGCCGTTCTTGTTCGATATCGGGACGTCTCCAATGCTGAACTTCGCCCTAGGCGCCGAGTTCGACGTGTCGGGGCGATTGGGGCTCGCGTTCGAGGCGCGCGACAACCTGTGGCGGCTGACGACCCCGGACGGCTGGTTCACCTTGAGGGTGCTCGAGAACCTCTTGGACTCCGGATCCCCGGCTCCCAGCGATAAGAAGTGGACTCACAATTTCGAGCTCACCGCCAGCCTGTACTATTATTTCTGAAGCGTCGGGAGGCCCCGTGACTGGTGGGGCGGCGGAGCGACCCAACGGAATCCTGGCTCCGGAAGCGCTCGTCCGCTGCACCATGAACGACGCCGTGACCGTCGTGTGGAGCTGCACTCCCGACGATCTCCATCCGCTCGCTGTGGGCTGGCTGGTGTCCGAAGGATTCGTCCACTCAGCGGAGCAGATTCGGGACGTGACCGTGCACCCGGGCGCAAAGGACTTCGCCGCCCACGTCGCGGTCCGGTTGGACGACCCGACGTTCCTCCGTGTGAGCAGTGCGCTCGGTGGCCCTGCCGCTACCACCGTGCAACAGGCGGCCGTCTCGATTCCGTTTGACCGCTTTCCCACCCGCCCGGCAGCCGACTTCGCAGAAGTCAGGAACATGCTGAGCGACCGCGACCGCGTGGCCGCTTGGTTCCGGGACATGTTCGACCGCGCGTCGTTGCGAACGGCCGTGGGCGGCGTCCACACGGGCGGACTCGCGATAGGTGGAGAACTGCACTCGGTCGTCGAGGACGTCAGCCGACACCACGTCGTGGACCGCCTGGTAGGCACGGCCTGGCTGGCAGGCATGTCTCCGGGGGAGGTAATCCTGCTCGTCAGCTCGCGCATCTCGGGCGCGATGGCGGCGAAGGCGTGCCGCGCCGGCGTGGGCGCGCTCGTGTCCCGCTCGATCCCGTCTGAGCTGGCCGCCTCCGTGGCTCGCAGGTGCGGGCTTATCATGGTCGGCCGAGCGAGACGTGAGAGTCCGCAGTACCATTGGCCCGACGACGAGACGGCCGGCGCGTGAGCGCCATGCGAACTGACGTTCTCGGCGTGGTGCTCGCCGGCGGACAGAGCCTCAGGTACGGCTCGGACAAGGCGTTCGCGACGCTCGGTGGACTTTCCCTCGTGCGGCGCTCAGCGCGCGCGCTCGAGCCCGCGACGGGGCGGGTCGTGCTGGTCGCGAACGAGATCGAGAAGCACGAGGCGGCCGGCTTGCCGGTTCGTCCCGATCTCGTCCCGGGAGTCGGGCCCCTGGGCGGCGTACACACGGCCGTCGCATGGGCGCAGGAGGAGGGTCTGAGCGGTGCCATCGTGCTGGCGTGTGACATGCCGTTCGTGCCGTCATCCCTCGTCGGACACCTCGCCGACTGCCTCGATCGGCGAGGCGTCGTTGTGCCGGCCAGCAGCGGTCCGCGGGGATTCGAGCCTCTGTGCGCCGTTTACGGGGTGGATGGTCTGCCCGCGATCGAAGCCGCCATCCGGCGGGGTGACCGGGCCGTCGTGTCGTTTTTTTCGGACGTGGACGTCACGGTCGCGGACCTGAGGACGGTGTCCCGGTTCGGCGATCCCGACATGATGTTCTTCAACGTGAACCGGCCGGAGGATCACCTCCGGGCCGAGACGCTGCTCTCAGGTGAAGCTACGGCCGAGGAGCCGGACGGGGCGGCGAACCCGGAGGGAACATGAGCGCAGGCAGCACGCGGCGACGCGGGAGCGCGATCTGGAAGCTGGGGATGTCCGTCGGGGCGTTCGCTCTGGTGTGCGTCTCACTCGCATCCGGACCGGCCTTCGGGCAGGAACCGGCCGCATCTACGACGACCGTCTATGCGACATCGCTCGATTCGCCGCCGCAGCTGGCAGCGCGCCTGGACCGCATTCTCGCGGATCCGGCCCTGACGCGGGCCCACGTAGGTCTCGTCGTGCAGGTCGCCGAGACCGGGGAAGTCCTGTACGAGGTCCAGGGAGAGAAGCTGTTCGTCCCCGCCAGCAACACGAAGATCGTCACAGCGGCGGTCGCGTTGGATGTGCTCGGCGTGGATTATCGGTGGTTGACCACACTGGCCGCGGACGGTCCCGTGGTCGACGGCGTGCTGCAGGGCGATCTGTGGATCATCGGGGGCGGGGATCCGTGGCTCACGCGCGAGGACGTGCACTCGTGGCCGGATCTGCTCGCTGGCGCGGGTATTCGACGAATCGCGGGTGACGTCGTCGGCGACGACAGGGCATTCGAGGGCCCGCAGTGGGGGCAGGGGTGGTACTGGCACGAGATCTATGCCTCGTGGGCTGCCGGCGTTTCAGCTTTGCAGGTGCGGCCCAATACCGTGCGGGCTCGGCTCGTACCGGCTGAGAGCGTGGGCCTTCCGGCCCTGTTCGAGCTCGAGCATCCCGGACCCTCCCTTCCGATCGAAGTCCGGGTAAGAACGGGAGCTCCGGGGTCCAGCGTCCGGTTGAGATACGAGCCGCCACCCGAGGGCGGTAAGGTCGTCATGGTCGGCTGGATACCGGCCGGCGACACGGTCAAGCTCCACTTGGCCACGCACCACCCGACCCTTTACCTGTTGGCGCACCTGGAGCGAGCGCTTGCACAGGCCGGAATCGAAGTCGAGGGCGATTTCCGCCGGGCGATCGACGCCGCACCGCCCGACGATCCCACCTGGTCTCACGTGCGGGTGTCCAATTCCCTGGGCGCAGCCGTATCCGAGATGCTGAAGCCGAGCGACAACCAGATGGCCGAGTCCATCCTGCGCACGGTCGGGCTCGAGATGTCGGGAGAAGGCACTGCCGAAGCGGGTATCGAGATCGGCGGAGACGTGCTGCAGCGCTGGGGAATCGAGCCTGGCGCCATGTCGCTGTCGGACGGCTCCGGACTGTCCCGATACAACCGGATCGCCCCGAACGCGATGGCACGTCTCCTGCGCGCGATGTGGCAGCACTCTCAGTACCGAGTCTTCCTCGACGGGATGCCCATCGCCGCGGTGGACGGCACGCTGAGACAACGTCTCTCCGGCACACCGGGCGAAAAGAACGTGCGGGCCAAGACCGGATCCCTGGCGTCGGCACGCGCCCTGTCGGGATACCTGACGGACGGTAGTGGCGAGACTCTCGTGTTCTCGCTCATGGTCAACGACTACGACGTGCCCGGTAGCGTGGCCATCGCACTGGAAGACCTTCTCGTCGAGCAGATCGCAATGTACAGAAGACCCGTGGAACCAGGCTGGCCCGCTTATCGGGAGGAGCCGTGAGCGCCGGGCCTGCCGCCGGGCGGGAGAGATTTCCGGCCGCCGACTGGCTCGGGTGGCGAGATGCTCTCGACCAGATCCTGTCCAGGTGTGAGGCACTGCCGACCGAGAGAGTCGAAGCCTCCGGCGCATTGGGGGCGGCGGTAGCCGAAGACGTGAAGGCGGCCGTCTTTCATCCGCCGTGGGACAACAGCGCCATGGACGGCTTCGCGGTACATGCCGAAGACGTGCGAGGCGCCACGGCGGACAACCCCATCACGCTGCCCATCTCAGACGACATTCCCGCCGGCTGCTTTCCCTCAGGCCCGCTGCCCCGGGGAACCGTGGCGAGGGTCATGACCGGAGCCCCTGTGCCCGAGGGTGCGACGGGAGTCGTGCGCGTCGAGCATACGGATGATAGCCGGAATGGGGAAATCACCTTCTTCCAGGAATCCGACGCGAAACGGAACATCCGGCGCCGGGGAGAGGACATCCAGGCCGGTGACACGGTGCTCCGGGTCGGAGATCCTGTGACCCCCGCTGCGATCGGCGTCCTCGCCATGCAGGGGATGCGGAATCTGGTCGTACGCAGACGTCCACGAGTTGGCGTGATGTCCAACGGAAACGAGCTCGCCGACTTCGACGAGGTCGCGGAAGTCAGGGCCGGACGTCGCATCATGAACTCCAACGGTCACGCCCTGGCTGCGCAGCTCGTCACGGCCGGCGCCGAGCCCGTGATGCTGGGCATCGCTCGCGACGACGCCGAGGACGTACGCCGCCGCCTGGAGCGGGCCGCGGACTGTGACGCCGTGATCTCATCAGCAGGCGTAAGCGTCGGAGATCACGATCAGGTCAAGGCCGCGCTGGACGACATGGGCATGCAACGTGTCTTCTGGAGGGTGCGTATCCGGCCTGGCAGCCCGCTGACCTTCGGCCTCCTGGGTGGGAGACCTTTCTGGGGTCTGCCGGGAAACCCGGTGTCCGCCATGGTGACCTTCGAGGTGTTCCTGCGCCCGGCGATCCGAAAGATGGCGGGCCACCGGGAACCGGAAGTCCCCAGGATCAGGGCCCGGGCAAGAAAGGCGATCTCCTCGTCAGCGGACCTGACTCACTTCTATCGGGTCACCCTGTCGCGGGTCGCCGGCGACCTGCCCGAGGTGGAGCTCACGGGCCCACAGGGCTCGGGGATCCTGACGTCGATGAGCGCAGCCGACGGACTGCTCGTAGTGCCGGAGGGAGTCTCAGAGATTCCGGCGGGCGCGATCGTCGATGTGATCCCGATCCCGGGAGACTGGCTGTGACGGAAGAGGTCGTCCTGCTGATCGGCACGCGTCGCGGGTTGTTCCGGGCGAAGTCCGATGGAAGCCGGGAGGGCTGGACCCTGGAGGGGCCTGAAGTGGCGGGCTATGAGGTGTACCATGCGCTGCTCGACCCGCGCGACCCGGCAACGGGCTACGCGGCGGTGCAGCACGATGTGTGGGGCGCACAAATGTACCGCACGAGGGATGCCGGGAAGACGTGGCAGCCTCTTGAAGCTCGCCCTTCGTTCCCCGCCGATTCGGGCCGCGATGTGAAGGCAATCTGGCACCTGGCGCCCGGTGGAGTCACAGAGCCCGGCGTCGTGTACGCCGGAGTGGAGCCCGCCGCCCTGTTCGTGAGCCGGGACGAGGCAGAGAGCTGGGAGCGCATCGAGAGTCTCGAGCAGCACCCTTCCGCAGCAGCGTGGCAACCGGCCAAGGGCGGTCTGGCTCTGCACTCGATCCAGGTCGATGCGGAGGACCCTGACAGGATCTTCGCGGCCGTGTCCGCCGGGGGCGCCTACCGATCGTCAGATCGCGGAGGAACGTGGGTGGCGATCAACCAGGGTGTGCGAGCGGACTTCCTTCCTGATCCTCGGCCCGAGGCTGGACAGTGCGTGCACAGCCTGCGGCTGCACCCGCAATCCACGGATCGCCTGTACCAGCAGAACCACTGCGGGACTTATCGAACGGACGATGCGGGCAAGACCTGGATAGAGATCACGGCGGGACTGCCGAGCGATTTCGGCTACGTGATGGGAATCGATCCGGCTGATCCCGACCGTTGCTGGGTGATTCCCGAGGAGAGCAGCCACGTGCGCGCAGTATGCGAGGGCCGACTGCGCGTGTACGAGTCAAACGACGGGGGATGTTCCTGGACGGCTCGAATACAGGGGCTGCCGCAGGAGCGGGCTTGGATCACCGTGCTGCGGGAAGCTCTTGCGACGGACGGGCTGCGACCGTGTGGCGTCTACTTCGGTACGTCCACCGGCCACGTGTTCGTGAGTCGCGACGGAAGCGTATGGCGGGAGATCGCCCGGCACCTTCCCAAGATCCTGTCAGTGGAGGCGACGGTTCTGCGGTAGGCCCGCCGCAAACGACCACGACGCTCGCAGTTTGCTGAAACCCCGCTCAGGCCGGGGTGCCCCCGGTCCACTCGATGACGGCACCGCCACTGGTATAGCCGCCTCCGACGGCCGTCAACACGATGTTCGCTGTCTCCGGCAACGGACCGTGCACTCCCTTCAAGACCTCATCCAGAGCGATCGGTACGGTCGAACCGGACGAGTTGCCGTAGTTCTCGATCACGTCGATCACCCTGCCCTTCGGTAGGCTCAACGCACGCTCGATACCCACCGTGATCCGTTTGTTCGCCTGGTGCGGAATCACGACGTCCACGTCTGCCCATGTCACGTCCGTCCGCTCCAGCGCATGCTCCGCCACGCTGATCATCGACTTGATCGCGTTTCGAAGCACGTTTGGACCCCCACCCATGGCCAGCTTGGGCACCGGATCACCGGGTGCTTGCATGACCTGCCCCATCAGATTCAGATGTTCGGGTGAGTAATCCGCAGTCGTATACGGTGGAGCTAGTACGCGGCCCCGCCCTCCCTCCGAAGTCAGCACGACCGCACCGGCACCGTCTCCGAACAAGACCGCCGTCTTCGGGTCGGAGTAATCCGTGATCCCCGTCAGGAACTCTCCCGCCACGACGAGCACATTACGAGCCGATCCCGATATCACGTAGGCGTAGCCGGCAGCCAGAGCGTGGAGGAACCCCGCACACGCAGCGTTGAGCTCGAAGCCGGGCGCGTTGGGAATCCCCAGCATATTACCTACCGTGCAGGCGGCATTCGGTACGATCTCGCACTCCGTAAGGGACGCCACCAGCAGGAAGTCGAGATCCGATGGCTCCATTCCAGCATCGGCCAGTGCCGCGCGGGAGGCCTCCGCACACATCCACTCCACCGATCGATCGACTTCGGGATCCAGAATCCGTCGCCTCTTGATGCCGGTGACCTGCACCGACCACCGATCGAACACCTCGGCGGCCGTGAGCCCGGCCGCCTCGTCGGGATCGACCCCTCGCAGCGACCCGCGCGCCAGATCGGCGTCGAAGGCCTGGCGGATCGACTCCAACTCGTACAGCTCGAAATTGTCGACGGACCTCTGCGGAAGGTGTCGGCCCGATCCGGCCACGTACGCCTGGAGCGCATTCGTCATCAAACTGCTTTTCGCCTCTCGAGAGGTCCACGTCCGGAGCCCATCTCGCTTCCGTCCCGGGCCCTGGTGGCATGCCGGCTGCCGAAAATACGAAATATTCCGGCAGACCTCAATTCGGTCGTGAGAGTAGCTTACACATTGACGGGCGTGCACGCGCCACCCGGGCGGGTGGCGCAGAGGGTCATGTTGCGGTCTCAGCCACCGTCCCGGAGTCGGTGCGGCGGTTCGCTACCCGGCGGAACGGGAGTCGAGCTCGTGGGTCTTTGGCTCGGGTTCTGACGAGGCCGGGCCTCGTCGCCCGGCGGCCGTCGATCGCGCTGCATGGACTGTCTCTCAGCTCGACGACCAACCACGTCCACGGCCGTGCGCCAATCGTCACCCTGTCGCATCCGTGTCCGGACGGCAGCCGACAGCCCGAGCATACGGTCTCCCCGCGCGCCCCGATCCATCGCAGCGTTCACCATCTCGAGCGCGTTCTGCGTCGGCACGCCGGCGTCGGTCAGATCGCTGAGGACAATCAGGGGAACGGCGAGGTCTCGACCACCACGCTCGCGGGTCGCTATCGAGCGAATCGCGTCCCGGGGGACGCCCCGCCGCAGGGCCTCAGCCGCCGCCGCGACGCTGCTCGGCCTCCTCTGCGACCCAAGGAGAGCCGAAGCCTCGCGCAGCCGCCCCGCATATGCGTCGAGAGCCGTCACTATCCGCTCGGGAGGATAGCCCTTCGCCGCTCCTTCGAAGGCCTTGCGCGCGATCAGGCCCGGTGGCACACCCGCCTCGCGGGCTTCGCGCGCGATCTCCCTGACCCGGGCCGCCTGTTCCGCCGGGAGGACTTCTTCGAGATTCCGGGCTCCTGGCTGCTGTCCAGCGGCCGGCTGCACAGCGAACCCCGCAAGCGAGGCTGCGGTCAGCACGATCAAAGGCAATCGCTTCAACTCGGCAATGCCGAATCCAGACCAGTTGTTCATTCCATTCATGGCACACATCCCGAGGGAGGCGGCGCGGAATGCGCCTTTTCCTCTCACATCCAAGACGAGTCCGAGGCTCAAGACGTCACATCCGATGATTCACGCGGCTCGGGCACGAACAATGTCGCATGTATCCCTCCCCACTCGTCCTCGGCTATCCCGGGGGCCTCCGGCGGCACGTACCACGCGCCGTCGACGAAGAAGCCGAAATGGTTTGGACCCGGCGTCACCGGAAGGTGGACGAGCCACACGTCCCCAGTCCTGATCATGGGTATCTCCAGCCAGTCCGTAAAGTCGCCCGCGCAGGTGACGCGATTCGCGTCGGGCGCTCGCAGGCGCAGGGTCAACGTCAGTTGCCCGGTTCCGCCGATTTCGTACTCGATCTCGGGCCTGGGGCCAAAGCGCCCTATCTCCACGCTCATGCTCGCGCCGGCGCTCCCCCCGGGAGGCGAGTCCAGGAGAGGATCCGGCCCATACCGGCCTCCTGAAGCCGACAGACTCCACTTCGGTCCCGTAAACACCGCCAGGCCCGCCGTCAGAACGAATTCGTCGCCGTCCGGAGAGTCCCACACGGCCCCTTCCACCGAGAAAACGCCTCCTTCGAACGTCGCCTCGAAGCCGAGGCGCCCGACGAGGTATGCTCCCTGCGGACTGTCATAAGCCTCCACGCCGATTCTCGGCGCCACCGGCCCCACCTGCTGGCGGAACTCCGCGCCGCCTCCCCACGCCCACAGGTCACTGGTCACCGGAAAGCCGACCTGGAACAACCTCCGGCCGAAGCGGGTGTCCCTGACAAACGTATGAATCGTAGTGACCTCCGAGACGCCGATACCGCCGTAGCCGTTCAGGCGCACCGAAGTCCTGTCGCTTCCGAAGCGCACTTCCGGCTCGGCCTGCACGTACGCTGCCCGGTATGGAACGGGAGCTCCAACCGTAAAGACCTCTCCGGATACGGCGAGGCCCAATGCCACCGTCGACGACACGGGTTCGAGCCATCCACCGCCAGCCAGGAGAGAAGCCCAACTGGCGCCTTCCGCGCGTAAAGCCAGTCCTCCGAAACCGCCGAGATGGAAATAGCCCCCGGACCCGAATATCCCAGCGAGTCGGAGACCGCCGTTGAGATACCCACTCGGATCTCCGGTTCCGCCTGCGGGAGGGAGGGAGTACGACGCCCCGAGATCGAGGTCGAGGCTCGCCTCCTGGGCACGAGCCTGCACGGCAGCCAGGCCCGTTGCCACCACCGCAAGAAGAACGGACCGGCTCCACTGGTGTCCCGGGACACGCCATCGAAGCGGCACCCGGTGAGCGAGGATATCAGGTTCCGTTGAAGCTCGAGATCGCGACCACCGCATTCCGCTGGCCGAATCCATCGTCCTGGTAGCTCACGGCGTTCGGATCCGTGATCCAGTCGGAGCCGTCAATCACGAACATGTACTGGTGCACTCCCGGCTGCAGGGATACCCGCCCGACCCACACGCCGTCTCCGTCCGGATCCTCAAGTTCGACGGTGGGCTGCCATTCATTGAAATCTCCGACCAGATGCACGGTCTCAGCGGCGGGCACATCCACGATGAACTGAACGTATACCTGGGGCTCTCCGGTCGCACCGTCGTCGGATGGACCGACGGTGCTGATGACGGCAAACACGAGTGCGGCGGCGGCAAGCGCCGCTGCCGGCGGCACCGGCACCATGCGGGGACGCAGCAGCCACTCGAACCACCGCGGCCGGGACCGTCGCCGTTTGTCGGCTACGGCGGCGAGAACGCGAGCGTCCAGCCCCATCGGAGCTCCAGCGGGCGCTGTACGCCTGATGTCATCGAGAAGCACGTCCCACGTCGCGGCTTCCCTGCGCAGTTCGACGGGAAGCTGCTCCAGGGGCAGATCTCCATCCAGGTAGTCTTGCAACCGGCTGTCCATGTTCATCTCCCGTACGACTCCAGCAGAACCTGCAGCTCTTCGCGCGCCCTGTGCACGCGCATCTTCAACGCCGGAACCGAAACGCTCAGCGCCTCGGCCATTTCCACGTAGGACCAGCCTTCCACGTGCTTCATCACGAACGCCTCTCGCTGTTCCACCCCAAGGCTCTGTAACGCCCGCTCGATCTGGTCCCTCATGGATCCCATCTCGGCTTCGCGTTGAGGATCGTCGGCCGTGGCCGGCAATCCGGGCACCTGCTCCAGCGAAACAGTGGCACGCCGCGACTTGAGGAAGTCCTTGCAGACATTAGCGCCGATGCGAAACAGCCACGCCCCGACGTGTTCCGGATCGCGACATCTGTCGAGGCTGCGGTGCGCCTTGATGAAAGCCGACTGAACGACATCCTCTGCGTCATCCTGACGTCCCGTCATGCGCTCCGCGTGACGAAACAGGAGGTCCTGGTATCGGCGAACCAACTCGCCGAACGCCCGGTCCGAGCCCTGCAATGCGTCGCGAACCAGCTCGGCATCGGTTACCTGTCTGATCTCCAGACCTCGCATCGGGTTCACAAGTATGACGACGAACAGCGCCCGCAGGTCACATCGATGGCTCGCCGACTCCGCTCGATGCTGACAGACAGCTGAAGCACCCTGCTATGAGAACGCCCTGGCCCCGCGATTTCCAGACCGGCATTGCCACCCACACGGGCATCGACGCCGCGTGACACCGGGGGCCGCACCATAGTAAGATCTGACCATGCTTACGATCCATGACATTCCGACCCCGGCACTCCTGCTCGACATCGACACACTGGAAGACAATCTCCGTCGCATGTCGCTGCGGTGCAAGCAATTTGGTGTCCGTCTCAGACCCCACGTGAAGACCCACAAGTGCCTCGAGATCGGACTGGGACAACGGGCGCTGGGCGCCCGCGGCATCACGGTTTCCACGCTGGCCGAGGCACGCGAGTTCGCGGATGGTGGCTTCGACGATCTCACGTGGGCGTTTCCGGTCACACCGGGGAGAGCCGGGGAAGCGGCTGATCTCGCCACCAGGGTTCGGCTCGGCGTCGTCGTGGATTCTGCCGCGGCGGTCGACGGGCTCGTCGAGACGGGCGCTCCGTTTCGCGTGTGGCTGAAGATTGATTGCGGCTACGGCAGGGCGGGTGTGGATCCGCAAACCACTGCCCCGGTCGAGCTGGCGGAACGGGTCAACGACGCCGGACTCGAGCTCGCCGGACTGCTGTCTCACTCAGGCAATACCTACCGTGCAGGCTCTCGAACCGACATGGCGCGAATCGCCGAAACGGAACGGCGGACGATGTCCGAGCTGGCGGCCGAGCTCGCGAGCCGCGGGATCACCGTACCCGACGTCAGCGTCGGTTCCACGCCGGCGATGTCGGTCTACCGGACGCTGGACGGAATCAGCGAGGTCCGACCCGGCAATTATGCCCTCTACGACTACACCCAGGTGTTGCTCGGTTCATGCACTGTCGCTGACTGCGCGGCCACGGTGCTGGCGTCCGTCGTCTCGTCCAGTCGCGACAGGGGGAGCTCCGTGGTGGACGCGGGGGCCCTGGCCATGTCTCTGGACCCGGGGCTGGCACATATGGGCCGCCGGAGCTTCGGCGAAGTGCTGGATGACCGCAGTCCCGGCGCGATCCTGCGAAATGCCCGACTGACCTCCCTGAGTCAGGAACACGGCATGCTATCCAGGGCCCTGGACGTGGGTACCCGCATACG
>JAUVTH010000206.1 GCA_030601615.1 Gemmatimonadota bacterium | reverse complement strand
CCCTGGTACTTCTTCACGTACGAAATCACGAACCGGAGATTGGCCGTTACCAGCCGCTCGGCAGCTGCACGGTCCCCCGCGCGGGCGCGGCGGGCGATCTCCCGTTCCTCCATCGGATCCTTGATCAGCGGGTAGCGCTCGACGTCCTGCAGGTACTGATCAAACGAGTCAAGCGCTCGCGAATCAAAGAATATCTGCTTTCTGGCGACGGCGTTCATATGCTCCGAATCTGTTTCTGTTCCTGTTGCTGCTATCTGTTGCAACTGCTATTGCGATGTTTCCTGCCGGAAGAGGGCGATCAGGCTCCCTCAAACCCACATACTACCCTAATCCAGAATCAGGTTCCGTCAACTCTCGCGGAGCGCGTCGCGGAGCCACTCTTCGTCCTCGACCCCGATGCTCCCACTTCCCGTGGCCCCGGCGGAGGTCTCCACCGCACCGGCACTTGCCCACTTGCGCAGGCGGTTCCGGGCCAGGAGGAAGCCGAGCAGGAGAACGATCACGGGCAGCGCGTAGACGACCAGATTGATGCCGCGCGCCTGGGGTTTGAGCAGAATCCACTCGCCATACCGGCTGACGAAATAGGCCTCGACCTCTTCCGGAGTCTCTCCGGCCGCCAGCCGTTCACGCACCACCCTTTGCATCTCGCGCGACAGATCTGCATTGGATTCCAGGATCGACTGGTTCCGGCACACGGGACACCTGAGCCCGCCCGCCACCTCGGCCGCCCGGGCGTCCAGGTCAGCTTCGGCCGGATCCGTCAATGCGGATCGATCGTCTTCGACCGTCTGGGGCGCCTCTGTCTCCTGGGCCGCCGCGGTTCCGGGAGCCGTCTCGCCCTCCTGCGACACGGCCGTTGCCGGGAAGCTGAAGGCAAGAACCAGGGTGATCGGCAGCCACCTCCGCATCGCGCTCACGGAGTGCCTCCGACGCTGCCAGTGTTGGCCGACGAAACAGGAACTGCGAGCAGCGAGTCGACCTGATACCGCACGAGATCCCACGTTACGGGGCCGACCTTCTTGTGCGAGATGTGCCCGTCCCTTCCGATGAAGAAAGTCTCCGGCACCCCGTAGACTCCGTAGTCGATGGCCGTGCGCTGCGACGGATCGAGGACGTGAGTCCACTCACCGCCGTACTGGGCCAGGAAACGCTCGGCGTTGGCCCGCGAGTCCTGGTACACGACGCCGAGGAGCACGACTTCGGAATCGTCCCACGTGCGCTCGGTCTGGACGAGAACCGGGTGTTCCGTGCGGCACGGAATGCACCAGGAGGCCCAGAAGTTCAGGATCACCACCCGGCCACGAAGGTCGGCCAGCGAGAGCGTGTCTCCATCAAAGCCTACCAGGTGGAACTCCGGGGCCTCCAGGCCGGCCATCGGCGATGGAAGGACGTATGTATCCCGGCCCATTCCCCAGTACAGCAGCCACAGGATCGGCAGGGCCACCAACGGGAGGAGCCAGCGAAGCTGCTTCTTCTTCATGTCGTCTCTATCCACCCGGTTACGATCAGACGGTCACCGCCGGGGGCTCTTCGGCGAGCTCGGCGGGTTCCTCGCTTAGTGCGATCTCGGCCACCGACACTGCCGGGCGTCCGCTACTTCGCTGCGGCATGACAGCCAGGATGGCGCCGAGCGCTACGATCATGCCCCCGATCCAAAGCCACGGCACGGCAGGGTTCACGATCGCGCGAATCGTGGCGTGCCTTCCGTCCTCCTGATCGAATGCCATCAGAGTCAGGTACAGGTCCTCCTTCAGGGTGGACCGCACTGCCGGGGTGCCGATCGGCTGCTGCGAATTCGGATAGTAGTTCATGCTGGGCTTCAGCGTCCCCACTTCGTTCCCTCTGTGGAACACGGTGAATGTGCTCCCCACGACGAACCGCTGAACCTGCTGTTCGGCCCATATCTCGTCGAACCGGACGCCGTAATCCCCCAGCAGCATCGACTCGCCGCGCTGCAGGGTCACCTCCCGCTCGAAGCGATAAGTGCCGGAGATGGCCAGGGCGACGATGATGACCACGATGCCCGCGTGGACCACGTAGCCGCCGTATCGTCTGTTGTTGATGGTCAGGATCTGACGGAGGGCCACGGGAGCCGAAACGCCCGCGATCCGCCGCCGCGCCGCGATGCCCTTCTGGAACTCTTGCGTGATCGTCGCCATCACGAAGCCGGCGAACGCGAACGTGATCAAGGGCCAGATGCTCCTCGATCCCACGACGAATCCAAGCAGAACAGAAGCCAGTCCAACCACGACGGGCACGAGGAACGCCTTCTTCATCTTCTCGGGCGTTGTACGGCGCCATGGCAGGGCCGGGCCGACTCCCATCAGGAAGAGAAGCATCACTCCGATGGGAACCGAGACCATGTTGAAGTAGGGAGGCCCGACGCTCACCCGGTTCCCGTTCACGGCTTCCACCATCAGCGGGAACGTCGTCCCCAGCAGAACCGTGAACGTGAACGCGACGAAGAGCAGGTTGTTCAGGATGAACGAGCTCTCTCGCGACACCACCGCGTCCAGAGTGCCCGGGGCATGCAGGCGGTCCGAGCGCCAGGCGATGATGTCGAGCCAGGTGATCATGACCAGCGCGATGAACGCCAGGAACAGCGGCCCGATGATGCCTTCGGTGAATGCGTGGACCGAGTCAAGAATCCCCGAACGGGTCAGGAACGTCCCGAACAACGTGAGAAGGAACGTCGCGATGATCAGGGTAAGGTTCCACGTCTTGAGCATCCCGCGGCGTTCCTGGACCATCACGGAGTGCAGGAACGCGGTCGCCGTGAGCCACGGGAGAAAGGACGCGTTCTCCACCGGGTCCCACGCCCAGTAGCCGCCCCAGCCCAGCACCTCGTACGACCACCAGGCGCCCGCCACGATGCCTACGGAGAGGAACGCCCACGCGGCCACCGTCCAGCGCCGCGTCGACCGGATCCACTCCTCGTCCAGCTTGCCGCTGAGCAAGGCGCCGATCGCGAAGGCGAACGGCACGGTCAGTCCGACGAACCCGAAGTACAGCATCGGCGGGTGAAGACCCATCAGGGGGTGGTTCTGAAGCAGCGGGTTGGGTCCCGGACCGTTCGCCGGCACCGGGAATACCTCGCCGAACGGGTTCAGCTGTGTGGTGAGCAGCCCGTAGAAGAACAGCCCGACGAAACCCATCACGCCCCCGGCGAACGGGACGAGCCTGGATTCAGATTTCCGGTTCACGAACGCCACGAGGGCGCCGTACGCGGACAGGATCAAGCCCCAGAACAGGATCGAGCCCTCGAGGCTGCTCCACAGCGAGATCGCCGTGTAGTACGGTGGAGTCTCGAGACTTCCGACGCGCGCCACGTAGGAGACGCTGAAGTCATGCGTGAGGAGCGCGATCTCCATCGTTATGAACGCCGTCGACATGGCGGCGAACACGAAGTACGCGCCGTACCGGGCGATGCGAATCAGCCCCGGCCTGCGGGTGAAACCGCCGGCGATGCCCGTGACCGTCACCACCAGGGCCCCGAGGAGAGCCGTGGCGGGGGAGGCGCTTGCGGTGTGGTTCCGCGTGCGCCCCGCGATCCGTCGGGTTGGGTGAGGGACTCGGACATCTGCGCTGGCTTCTCGCCGTCCTCGTGCGGCGGTTCGTACTCGTTGGAGTGCTTGACCATCAGATTCGTTGACTCGAAGACGCCGTCATGCGTGTAGCGTCCCTCGACCACGACCCCGATTCCCTCCCTGAACATCGCCGGCGGTGCGCCTGTGCTGCGGACCGGCACCTCGCTGGTGCTGTCCGTCACCACGAAGCGCA
>JAUVTH010000113.1 GCA_030601615.1 Gemmatimonadota bacterium | reverse complement strand
CGGCCGAGGAGCCGGCGATCGTCGAGTTCAACTTCTCCGAGTTCCCGATCATGCAGGTCAACGTGTCGGGCGAGTACAGCCTGATGCGCCTCAAAGAGCTGGCGGAGGACATCCAGGATGAGATCGAACAGATCCCGACCGTGCTCAGTGTTCAGCTGTCCGGGGGGCTGGAGCGCGAGGTCAAGGTGGACGTCGATCTCGGCAAGCTCAAGTACTACGGGATCACTTTCAACGACGTGATCGAGGCGATCGCGTTCGAGAACGTCACCGTGCCGGGCGGCACGATCGACGTCGGAGATGTGAAGTACCTGGTACGCGTGCCGGGTGAGTTCGAGGACACCCGGCAGATCGAAGACATCGTCATCGAGGCGCCGGATGGTTGGCCGATCTACGTACGCGACGTGGCGACCGTGGATTTCGGATTCAAGGCGCGGGAGACTTACGCCCGTCTGAACGGCCACTCCGTTGTTACCCTGAGCGTGAGCAAGCGCACGGGCGAGAACATCATCGAGACCTCCGACGCCGTGCGAGCCGTGATCGCGGCGATGGAGCCGGATTTCCCGCCCACCACGCACGTCAGCATCACGTCGGATTCGGCCAAGTACGTGCGCAGCATGGTCAGCAACCTCGAGAACAACATCATCTCGGGCCTCATTCTCGTGGTGAGTGTGCTCCTGTTCGTGCTGGGCGTGCGGAACGCCTCGTTCGTAGGCGTCGCCATTCCCCTTTCGATGTTGCTCTCGTTCAGCGTGATGCAGATCCTCGGCTTCACGATGAACATGGTCGTCCTGTTTTCGCTGATCCTCGCTCTGGGCATGCTGGTGGACAACGCGATCGTGGTGGTCGAGAACATCTACCGTTTCCGGGAGGAGGGCTTCGACAGGAAGACCGCCAGCAAGCTCGCGACGGCGGAGGTCGCGATGCCGGTGATCGCTGCCACCGCGACGACCCTGGCCGCCTTCGCACCGATGGCCTTCTGGCCGGGAATCACGGGCGAGTTCATGAGCTTTCTTCCCAAGACGCTGATGATCGCTCTCACCTCTTCGCTGTTCGTGGGGCTCGTGATCAACCCGACGCTGTGCTCCCTGTTCATGCGGCTCGAGACGGAGCCGCGGCCGAGACTCACGCGCGAGTTCAGGTTCGGCATGTGGATCGTCGGGGGGCTCGTGATCCTGGCGCTTTCGCGCGGCAGGCCGCTGACGACCTTTCTCCTCGCGGGCACGGTCATCGGGCTCATCCTGCTGAACCGGTTCGTGCTGGATCCCGTGGGCCACTGGGTGCGCGACCGGGCTCTGCCGGCGACACTGCATTTCTACGAAGGCCGGCTTCGCTGGGCGCTGCGCCACCGCCTGCTCGTGATGGGCCAGACCGTGGCTGTCTTCGCGGTGGTCCTCGTGCTGTTCGGGGCGTTCAATGCGGGGATCGAGTTCTTCCCGGAGGACATTCCTCCGGACGACATCTGGGTGCAGGTCGAGACGCCGGTTGGAACGCGCGCCGAGGTCACCGACGGGATCGTCCAGCGGCTGGAGCAGGAGCTGCAAGGGATCGAGGGCCGGGCGGACTACGAGTCCATCGTCGCCACCACCGGATCGAAGATCGCGGACATGGGAAGCCAGATGGGCTCCCAGTACGCCACCGTGGCGATCAGCTTCGTCGATTTCGAGCTGCGCGAGCACGACACGAACGAGACGCTGGAGTTCATGCGTTCGTCGATCGGTGGGGACGTGGCGGGGGCGACGATCACGGTCGCGAAGCCGAACATGGGCCCTCCGACCGGGAAGCCGATCAACATCGAGATCATCGGCGAGGACTTCGAGACCCTGAAGGATCTCGGGGACCGGATGGTCGCACTTCTTTCGAACGCTGACGTGGCTCCGAAGCTCGACGGACTGGAGAGCGACCTCGACGACGCACGGCCCGAGCTCCGGGTCGAGGTGGACCGCGAAAAGGCGGCCCTGTTCGGCGTGTCCACCCTGGATATCGGAAACACGGTCCGAAGCGCGATCAACGGGACGGAGGCGTCGACGTTCCGGGACGGCGAGGAGGAGTACGACATCGTCGTGCGGCTTGCCGAGCAGTATCGCTCCGATCTGTCGTCGCTCGCCGACCTCACGGTCGAGAGCGACATGGAGGACCCGATCCCGCTCACGGCGGTCGCGACGTGGCACATCGAAGAGGGCTTCAGCGGCATCAACCGCAAAGACATGGACCGCGTGGTCACGGTGTCGTCGGACGTCCGGGCCGGCTACAACGGAAACGCGGTGCTCGCCGAGGTGCAGGAGACGCTCACGGGCTTCGATGAGTCGCTTCCTGCCGGCTACCGTCTGAGCTACACTGGCCAGCAGCAGGAGCAGCAGGAATCGCAGGACTTCCTGTTCAGCGCGTTTCTGTGGGCGCTGTTCCTGATCGGCTTCATCCTGATCTCCCAGTTCGACTCGATCCTGAAGCCGGGGCTGATCCTGAGCACCGTCCTGCTCTCGACGGTCGGTGTACTGATCGGCCTCCTGGTCTTCCGCATGCCGTTCGGCGTGATCATGACTGGCGTGGGAGTGATCAGCCTGGCCGGGATCGTAGTCAACAACGGAATCCTCCTGATCGACTACGTTCACGTCCTCCGCGACCGAGATGGCCTGGGGGAGCATGAGTCGCTCGTGATGGGAGGAGTAACCCGCTTCCGTCCGGTGACGCTGACGGCGATCACCACGGTGCTGGGTCTGGCGCCGTTGGCGATCGGCCTCAACATCGACTACAACCGGTTCTTCAGGACGCTGAACCCGAACATCTTCTGGGGAGGGGCGCAGGCCGCCTGGTGGGGTCCGATGGCGATTGCGGTGATCGCCGGGCTCACGTTCGCCACGTTCCTGACCCTGATCCTGCTGCCCGTCATGCACTCGCTGCTGGACGAGACGGTCGGGTTCGTGCGTCGCCACTTCAGGGCCAACGGAATGTCTGCGCTGCACCCGGACGACAGGGAGGGCGAGGAACCGCGCTCAGGTCGCCCTTCGTATCAACCGGCGAGCGCTCCCAGCATCCAGGCGGCGCCGAGCGCACCGTAGATCCCCAGGATGTACCCGGCCACCGCCATCAGCAGACCGACCGGGGCCATGGCCGGATGGTAGACGCTGGCCACAATCGGGGCCGTCGCCGCACCTCCGATGTTGGCCACGCTCCCCGTGGCGACGAAGAAGAACGGAGCCTTTATGATCCACGCCGTGGCCAGCATCACGGCCACGTGCACGGAGATGACGAGCATACCGGCGAAGAAGAAAGCTGGAGCGGAGAGAACCTCCAGCAGGTTGCCCTGAGCGCCGATCGCCGTCAGCAGTAGATAGAGTGCGGCGTATCCGACCGTGGACGCGCCCGCCTCCTCGAGTTTGCGGACCGGCGTAAAGCTCAACAGCAGGCCGCCGGTGACGACGATCAGCACGGCCCACGTCGTATGACTGATAATCGTCGGGTCGCCGAGCATGGGCAGGAAACCGCCGAGCTGCACGGCGAGAACGGCTCCGGCGAATCCCAGCCCCACGATGATCGAGATGTCCCGCAGCGTCATGGGGCGGCGGTGCGAGTCCATCTCTGTCAGCAGTCGGTTCGTCTCTGCCAGCGCCGACGTGTCCGCGCGCAACCCCCGATCGAACAGGGCCTGCCAGGCGCTCAGGAACAGGAGCACGCCCATCCAGCCGTACCCGACCACAGTGTCCACGACGATGATGGGGCCCATGATCGCGTCGGGCGTACCGACGCTTTCTGCGATGGCGACCATGTTCGCCGTGCCGCCGATCCAGCTTCCGGTCAGGGCGGCGAGTCCCTTCCAACCCTCCAGCGGCAGCCAGCGGGAAAACACCACGTAGGCCACCTGCGCCCCGATCATGATTCCGACGGCGCCTGCCGTGACCATGATGAGCGCCGTCCGCCCGAGCCTGAGGATGCTCTTGAGGTCGACCGTGATCATCAGCAGCAGCAGAGACACTGGCAGGAGGTACCGGGTCATCCAGTCGTAGACCGGCGACGATATGGGGATGATGCCCAGTGTGGTAGACAGCGTGGGCACGAAGTAGCAGTAGATGACGGCCGGAGTGATGCGGAAGATCTTCTGCAGGGCGGGCAATTCACTGATCCAGAAGATCCCGGCGACCACGGCCGCCAGATAGCCGAAGACCGCCATCGGTTCCTGGATGAGGGGGGTCACCATGTGCGAGTGGCTATCCGTTCTCGCTGGTCGTGGGGAGGGGCCGGGAGGCGACTGGATCTACGCGGTTTCCGCCCGCCGCTTTAGCCTCGTACAGAGCCGCGTCGGCAGTCCGGACCAGATCCGCTGCGTCTGTCATCGTCGCGTCCCACACCGCGACGCCGGCGCTGACCGTGATGCGCTCGCCGCTCGGAAGCTCGTGCAGGGCCAGGGCATCGCGAACCCGATCGGCGTACAGGCGCGCCCCTTCGATCCCCTCGGCCGGGAGAATGGAGAGGAACTCCTCGCCACCGTATCTGCCGGAGATGTCCGAGTCCCGCGTCTCGCGTTTGAGGATTGCGGCGAAGGCTTGCAGCGCTTCGTCTCCCGACGCGTGACCATATGTGTCGTTGTAGTACTTGAACCGGTCCAGATCGAACATGACGACTGCCAGAGGCTGATTTCGCTGGGACGCCGCGAAATACTGGCCGAGAAACAGGTCGAGCATGCGTCGGTTCGGGAGGTCCGTCAGGCTGTCTCGGAACGCGAGCTGCTGCGCCGACGTAGTCTGACGGCGAAGCAGATTGGTGACACCGCCCAGTCCGAGGCTGGCGGCGATGAACACGACGGTCACACCGCCAGCGATGCGCCAGTCCACCCGGGTCCCGAGGATGAGCGCGGGGACGACCTCGATCGAGATGAGGAGTATCATCGCGATCAGGAGCCCGGTCGTCGCGCCCTCCCACCCCCGGTAATAGGCGAACAGGAACGCCGGAACGAGCGCCAGCAGCCAGGGGAGACTGGCCAGATCGCCGAGCGAGTCGGGCCAGACAATCGCGCCGAGTCCCGCGACGACCAGCGCAGCGAGGCTCAAGACGAGGGCGCGCAGAGGAACCCTCGCCTCGGTCTCTCCGGTTACTTGTTGGGGGTCGGTCATTGGGCAGCCAGGTTGCGGTCACCCCCCATGTCCGCCGGGGCACGATACGTTGCCATCGAATGCATGGAAGTATGGCCCGAGGGCGGTGTCGCGCACAAGAACCCGGACGGTTGCTGCCGGGGAACGCGGTCGCGATCTTGCGGCGGTCGACCGACAACTCTAACCGGTCCCGCTGGCGCGGGATCACGAAACGCGGATTGGGCAAGATGATTGGTGAGTGGACAGCCGTTCGCATTCGCGGAGACCGAGGCCCTCCGGCGCTCGATGGGGCCGGGTTGCTGGGTTGTATCGGTTCAATTCGAGGTGAAATGGAAGGAACCCGCTGGCACTACCGTTGG
>JAUVTH010000220.1 GCA_030601615.1 Gemmatimonadota bacterium | reverse complement strand
GCCGTCTGCGGGAAGCGGAGCGGACGCACCGGACCGCCGGCCACGCGAGTGACGGTCCGGGCTCTACCCACGTCTATCCCGGTGATGATGAGACAGAGGCGCGTGACATTTGCCGAGAGCCTGGTCGTCTGGAGATACAGGCGACGGTACCTGCGTGAAATGCGCAGGAAGGACGGTCGTTCCCGCTACGAAGAGCTGGCCGCGGACGCCACGGCCCGGCTGAGCATCGACGGACTCCATCACCTCCAGGAGATCCTGAAGGACGAGCGAGCCGCCCATCGGGAGCGGGGCGACAACCGCGCCGCCGACTCCCTGACGTCGGCCGTTCGGGACCTCGACTCCCGTGTCCAGATCCTCGACGACATGCTCCGCTGAGCCCACCGACGCGAACACATCAGCCCAGCGCACCCGCGATACGCGCGGCGAGCCGGGCATTGGATTCCAGAAGACCGACGTTGGCCCTCACTGAACGCCCCTCGCTCGATCGAGAGACTCGATCCAGGAGGAAGGGGGTCACGGCCTTGCCGACGACGCCGCTTCGTTCCGCTTCGTCTACAGCCTCTTCGATCCACTCGTCCACGTCGACGAGCGGGATCGCTTCGTCGGCCGGTGGCGGCTGTACCACCAGAACGCCCTGGGCCCGATTCAGAGCGGCCTGGACTTCGAGGATCACGGCCACTTCAGCGGGGTCGTCCACCCGGTGCTCCAGCGGAATCCCGCTCTCCACAGAATAGAACGCGGGGAACTCGTCCGTCCCGAACCCCACTATGGGAACACCCAGCGTCTCGAGGGCTTCGAGCGTTCGCGGCAGATCGAGCACTGACTTGGCACCGGCGCACACGACGGCGATGGGCGACCGGGCCAGCTCGTGCAGATCCGCCGACACGTCGAGGCTCGTTTCACCTCCCCTGTGCACGCCCCCGATTCCGCCAGTCGCCATCACGGGAATTGACACTCTAGTCGCGATGGCTGCGGTCGCGGCGACGGTGGTAGCGCCGGGGAGCCGTGCGGCGATCACGGGCGCGATATCCCTCACGCTCACCTTGGCCACATGCGGACTCGTGGCAAGTTCTTCGATCTCGTCGGACGTCAGACCGACGATCGCGCGCCCGCGGAGAAGACCGATCGTCGCGGGAACGGCTCCCTCTTCTCTGACGGCCGCCTCCATCGCGGCGGCGGCTTCCAGGTTGACCGGATACGGAAGACCGTGCGCATACACCGTCGACTCGAGCGCCACGACCGGCCGTCCCGTGGCCATGGCGGCCGCCACCTCGACACGCATATCCAGATATCGATCCATCAGAGTCCTCTGTTGCCCGGCCGCGCTTCGGCAAGGGAGCGCCGCGGATGGCATCCCGATTGCGCCACCGATCCACTCCGGCACCGACCGGGGCGCCACAACATCGCGTAAGAGAGGAGGACGTTCCGCTGAACTGCAATCTACTCCGCCGGTGGCCGATCCACGATAGATCCAGCCCGCGTTTGCCGGACGACGGCTCGAGGGTCATTCTCAGGGCCGACAGGGAGCCGGTGAAAAGGTTGATCACCAAGCAGGAGGCAGAGCATGACAGGTCCGTTCGAGAGCAATCCTGGAACGTCAGGTGGACTCGGCTCCCGGCTTCTCGGCCGCAAGGCGAGGGGCGCCGCGACCCGTGAGATCGAAGCGTTGCTCGCCGGTTCACCCGAGATCTCAGCCATCGGGGCAGACGAGGTTGCGGCGGTCGCGGCAGGACAGGGCCTGGAACTGGCTCGACTGCAGTCACAATGCAGGGACCTGTACAGGCGGTACCTCGAATTCTGCCTGGTCGATCACGCTCTCAGCGAGGCTGAAGTGTCCGATCTCGCTCATCTGCGGGAAATACTCGCCGTCCCGGACGCGGTCGCTTCAGAGGTCCACGAGGAAGTCGCGTGTGCCGTGTACGGCTCGGCCATCGACGAAGTCCTCTCGGATCACAGGCTGGACCCGGACGAAGAATCGTTTCTGCAGCGTCTGCGGGATGACCTCGACCTGGACACCGACACCGCGGAACGGGCCTTCGAGGCCGGCCGGACACGCGCCCGGCAACGATACCTCTCCACGGTCGTTTCCTCGAGCGACATCCTCGTGGCCTCGCAGGAGATCGAGCTCGAAATCAAGGGCAGCTCGGAGGAGTCCATTGAAGGAGCGGTCAGGGACGGGCTGCGGGAGGCCGCCACCGTCCTTCCCGGGCTACAGCGCATCGAGGTCGCGACGCTCGAAGCGGACATCTCGGAAGGTGAGGTGGCCCGCTGGCACGTGAAGCTGAAGGCCGTGCTCGAGAAACGCTGAGCCAGGACGCCTGTCAGTCCGTGAGGATCAGCTTTCGCAACTGATCGGGCTCGGATACCGGCCGTTCACACGCGAACCCGGTGCACAGGTAGGCGGCCGCCCGGCCGTCGAGGAGATCGAAGTCGCGGGTGAACGGGGCCAGACCGCTCAGTGCTCCCGAGTCATCTCCCGCGGGCTTGAACAGCAGCACCCGACTCGGGTGGAAGCCCTCCCTGGCGACCTCGAGCAAGGCGATCGTGTCCTCGGCGCCGGGGAATCCCACGATCACGAGCTCCTGCGACGGACCGATCGCCATGTCGAGCGCCGAGAGAAAGAACGTGAACGCGGACGGCTGCGACGCAACCTGCCGCGAGAACGCAGACGCAGTCTCGGACGCCAGCCGTTCGTAGGGTACGCTGCCCGTGAGTCGGGCCAATCTGACCAGGTTGTACAACGCGACCGAGTTCCCTGAAGGCACCGCCCCGTCATGCACCTCCTTCTGACGGACGATGAGGTCTTCCTTCCCCTCCGGACTGAAGAAGAACCCGCCCCGATCCGTATCACGAAACCGCTCGACCATGCCGTCCGTGAGCGCCACGGCCCGCCCCAGGTGTTCCGGATCCAGCGTCGCCTGGTACAGCTCGACCTCCCCCCACGCGAGGAACGCGTAGTCGTCCAGGTTGGCCGGGATCGCGGCCTCGCCGTCCCGGTACCTGTGAAGCAGCCCTCCCTCGCGCCACATCGTTTCGTGGAGGAAGTCCGCTGACCTCCGCGCCGCTTCGACCAGAGCCGGATCGTTCAGCACCGTACCCGCCCGGGCCAGCGCCACGATCATCAGACCGTTCCAGTCTGTCAGGATCTTGTCGTCGAGGAGCGGACGTTCGCGCCGTTCGCGGTGATTGAAGAGTATGCGCCTCGCGTCCTCCAGCCGGGTGACGGCATCGGCGGGACGTAGACCCAACTCCGCCGCCACTGCTTCGAGACCCCGGGTCACGTGGGGAATATTGAGCCCGGTCTCCCCACCCGTCGCCTCGTCCCGGTAGTTTCCGGCTTCCCGAATCTCCCATGCCGCCGACGCGAGACGAGCCTCATCCGCCCCCAGGACCCCGCGCACCTCTGCCATTGACCAGACGTAGAACTTTCCCTCCTCCCCCTCACTATCTGCGTCCTCGGCCGAGTAGAAGCCGCCCTCGGGCGAGGTCAGATCACGGAGCACGTACTCGGCGATCTGCCGGATCACGGCTTCCCGCCCGGAGGTCGGCTCCAGCGCGAACGACTCGGCATACGCCAGCACCAGCATCGCC
>JAUVTH010000186.1 GCA_030601615.1 Gemmatimonadota bacterium | reverse complement strand
GCCAGGAGGCAGCACTCGTTGAGGTTGTCGAGCGCCGCGCGGGAGAGCTTCACGCCGTCCGGATTCGACAGCATGGACCGGATCACGCACTCCTCGTCGGAGTGGTTGACCATGACGAGCACGCCCGTCCCCGGCACGGCTGCGTGAATTTCGTCGATCAGGGTAAGCTTCCGGCGGTGAAAGTTCGTGTCCAGGATGACTAGATCCGGCCCGATGCGCTTGCATTCCGGGACGACGTCTTCCAACCGGTCGACCGTCGCGATGACCTCTAGATCTTCCTGTTCATCTATCAGCGACTGAACACCCGCCCGGATGAGCGGGAGGTCCACTGCCACCATGATGCGCAGCACGTTCTGGCGATCGCCGTCGGCGGGAGTCGACACGTTTGCCTTCCTTCCAACAGGGTCCATCAGCGACCTTCTATGGCCTGTCTCTAGTTTCTGATGTTGGCGCTGAGGAGAGCAGCCTCGGCTCGTCCTGCAACATGCGGCTCGTCTCGCGACACCTGCAGAATATGCAATAGGCACGCCACGGGCGGAAGTACTTTCGTACCATCGCGACAGGTACGATCGAACCGTTGTTTACACCTTGGTTGGATGCAGTTTATGGGGTGACCGGCCACATCTCCTGCGAGGGGCGGCCGGCGCGCGGGATGGAGAGACTATCCCGCAATCCCGGAACCTGGAGCCACTTAACGGGAACGCATCCCCTCGTGTTTAGACCTGCCTCCTGGCGCGGCACTGCGCCGGGGACCTACCCTACCGCAGCCTCGGAGGAGGGCCCGTTTCGGCGGGCCCTCCGTTATTGTGCCCTGGGCATCCCTGCCGCCAGAGGGCCCACGGGCGCGGGATGGGACATAATGGCATGCCCTCCGGTGTACCGAGGCGCACCTCCCTCGGGTGCTTGTAGCGATCCCCCGAACAGGCCACATTGGAAGGCCTGAAACTCGCCACTGGACGCCCCCACGGGAGAGCCTTTTCCCGACGGTTTCCCCGTGCCCGGGGAGTGGCGGCGCTGGCCGGGAATTTGCCGGGTCCGACAGTGTCCGAATCACCCTGCGCCGCGGGTCGAGCGTCGGCGGCAGGGTCCGGAGCGATACTCTTGACATGAGCATTGATATGAGCCGAATCGTCGTGACGGGAGCTGCTGGCCAGGTCGGCAGTGAAATGGTCACGGCGCTGCGGAGCCGTTATGGCCAGGAAGCGGTCCTGGCGACTGATATCAAGCCGCCAAGCGCGGTCATGCAGCCCGCGTTCCTCCTTCTCGACGTTACGGATGCGGCCGCAGTATCGGAAATTGTACGAGAGCACGAGGCGGACACGATCTTCCACCTCGCCGCCATCCTATCTGCCCGCGGCGAGGCCGCGCCGCAGGCGGCGTGGGCCGTGAACATGGGCGGCCTGTACAACGTGCTCGAGGTCGCGCTGCAGGAAGGCTGCTCCGTGTTCACGCCGAGCTCGATCGCCGCATTCGGGCCCTCGACACCTCCGGACCCGACGCCACAGGATACGATCCAGCGCCCGAGCACGGTGTACGGCGTGACCAAGGTCGCCGGGGAGCTCCTGTGCGATTACTACTTTGACCGATTCGGTGTGGATGCGCGTGGTGTTCGGTATCCGGGACTGATTTCCCACGTCACCCTCCCCGGCGGGGGCACGACGGATTTCGCGGTGGAGATCTACTACGAGGCCGTGGCGAACGGTCGGTACACCTGCTTCCTGGGGCCGGAAACGCAGCTCGACATGATGTACATGCCCGATGCGATCCGCGGTTCGATCGAGCTCATGGAGGCCGCCCCGGACAGGCTCATTCATCGCAACGCCTTCAACATGACCGCGATGCAGGTAACGCCCGAGTCGCTCGCGGCGGCGATCCGTGAGCACATCCCGGATTTCTCCATTGCCTACGATGTCGACCCCGTCCGTCAGGGCATCGCCGATTCCTGGCCGCGACGGATCGACGACACGGCAGCCCGGGAAGAGTGGGATTGGCAACCGGAGTACGACCTGGCCTCGATGACGGAGGACATGATCGTCCAGCTGAGGTCCAGGGACTGAGGAGCGGTGCGCCGCGTCGGCGCCCGCCAAACGATAGAGCGAAGAGAGACAGGACCATGAAGCGCACCACTGCCGAAGCGGCGGTATCGGTCATAGAATCCGGAAACCGGGTCTTCATACACAGTGTCGCAGCAGCGCCGGGGCAACTCATCCAGGCGATGACGGCTCGGGCTCCCGAGCTGCGGGACGTCGAGATCGTCCACCTGCACACAGAGGGTCCGGCTCCCTACGCGGCGCCCGACATGATCGGGAGCTTCCGTGTCAACGCCCTGTTCGTCGGGGCGAACGTGCGGGACGCGATTCAAAAGGGCGATGCGAGCTACGTGCCCGTGTTCCTCGGCGAGACACCGCAGCTGTTCCGACGGGGCATCCTCCCACTCGACGTGGCGCTCATCCAGACATCGGTGCCGGATCCCCACGGTTTCTGTTCCCTGGGCGTGTCGGTGGACTGCAGCAAGGCGGCAGTGCAGATGGCTAAGCGGGTCATCGCGCAGGTGAACCCGAACATGCCGCGTACGCACGGCGACAGCATGGTCCACGTCAACGAGATCGACGACTTCATCGAGGTCGAGGATCCGCTGGTGGAGGTCCCTCGCCCGGTGCTCGGAGAAGTCGAGCACGCCATTGGCCGGTACTGCGCGGAGATGATCGAGGACGGCGCCACCCTGCAGATGGGTATCGGAGCGATTCCCGATGCGGTGCTCGGTGCCCTGACGAATCACAAGGACCTCGGTATCCACACCGAGATGTTCTCTGACGGGGCCATCGATCTCGTGGAGGCCGGGGTGATCAACGGCAAGATGAAACGCTCACACCCGGGCAAAGTGGTTGCCACGTTCGTGATGGGCACGAGGCGCGTATACGACTTCATCAACGATAATCCCCAGATCTCCATGCTGGACGTGGGTTACACCAACGATACCGCTGTCATTCGCCGAAATCCCCGGGTCACGGCGATCAACAGCGCGATCGAGGTCGACCTGACGGGTCAGGTGTGCGCCGACTCCATCGGCACGCGTCAGTACTCCGGAGTGGGCGGCCAGATGGACTTCATCCGCGGCGCTGCTCTGTCAGATCGCGGCAAGCCCATCATCGCGCTGCCCTCCACCACCCGACGGGGAGAAACGCGGATCGTGCCGTTCCTCAAGCAGGGAGCCGGCGTGGTGAGCACGCGTGCTCATGTACATTACGTGGTCACAGAGCACGGCGTGGCCAACCTGTACGGCAGGAACCTGCGCCAACGCGCGCGCTCTTTGATCGACATCGCGCATCCCGATCATCGGGAGTACCTGGAGGAGCAGGCGCACGCTCGGTTCCAGAAGTTCAGCGAGGTCGTGGCCTTCTAACAGGCTGCTGAAAGCCGAAGGAGTCACATGCGTTTCTTGATAACGGCCATTGCGGCCCTCGGGCTGCTCCACGGGCCGGCGACCATGGTGCAGGCCCAGGAGACGCTCGGCGACTTCTACCTGTTCGAGCGCACGGACCCGGACTCGGGTGAGGACCGAACTTCGATCACCACGCTCGCCGATGAGAGCTACGTCAGTGGCGCCGGCGGGCTGACGTTCCGGTGCTCGGGGGAAGGGTTCGAGCTGGTGCTGACGGCCACCTATCTGGGACGGAAGACGAGCACCCCGGTTGGCTACGCGTTCGGCGACGAGGAACCGGCTGCCGCGACGTGGGCGCTGAGGTCGACCGGCATGGCTGCGATCGCCCCGGAGGATGTGAGGGAGGCGTTCACGAGCCGCGCCGTGGATGAGAGCTCGGTCGCGATCCAGGTGAGCGACTTCCAGATGCGCGTCCACACGTACACGTTCCACCTGAACGGACTGGACTCGGCTCTCGCCCGTCTGTCCTGCCGCTGACGCCGCGGTTCAGGCTCCTAGCTCTCCACCGTGGAGAGAAGGCCGCCGACCGTTCCTGTGGCGAGACACACCGTGGTATCGGCCGCGCCATAGTAGACCCGTACCGGGCTGTCTTCGCGCGCGTATCCCTCGGAGTCGTAATCG
>JAUVTH010000135.1 GCA_030601615.1 Gemmatimonadota bacterium | reverse complement strand
GCCCGCTTCACCGCTACGGAAGTGCGCCGTGTCCTCGGCCTCCCCGAAGTCGCGATGTCCGCATCCTTCACGTCGGTTTCGACCGATACACGAGATCTGCAGCCCGGAGCCCTGTTCGTGGCGCTGCAGGGCGAACGGTTCGACGGTACTGATTTCGTGATGGAGGCCGAGCGCCTCGGAGCGGCCGGCGCCATCATCCCGGCATCGGCGGTCGAGCCCGCGGCGGGCCTGACCCTGTTCTCGGTGGACGACACGACCGTCGCCCTCGGCGATCTGGCCCGTTACTACCGCCAGAGGTGCGAGGCCCGCGTGGTGGGTGTGACCGGATCCTCCGGCAAGACGACGGTCAAGGAGATGCTGGTGCGAGCCATTTCTCCGGAGCGCCGCGTCCACGCTACCGTGGGAAACCTGAACAACCAGATCGGTCTTCCCCTGTCGATTCTTGCCGCCCCGGACGACACCGAGGTGTGGGTGCTCGAGCTGGGCTCAAGCGAGCCCGGTGAGATCCGCCGCCTCACTTCGATCGCGGAGCCCGACGATGCCGTGGTCACCACCGTGGGGCCGGCTCACCTGGAGGGCCTGGGCGAGGTCACGGGCGTGCTTGAAGAAAAGCTCGACCTCGTGCGCGGGGCATCACGATCGGGGTCCGTAGTGGTGGGGGAACTGCCTGAGATGCTTCCGGCGCACGCGCGCGAGATCCGGGACGATGTCGTGACCGCCGGACTCGGGTCGCGGTGCGATTTCCGCCCTGCGGAATGGAGTCTCGGGCCGACGGAGGCACGCTTCCGGCACGAGGGAACCGACTACTCGGTCCCGGTGGGAGGCGAGCATCACCTGCGGGACGCGTTGATCGCCACCGCGATGGCGATGGCGGTGGGCGTCGGCCCGGTTGCTATCGCGCGCGGGCTGGCGGAATACCGACCGGTCGGAATGCGAGGCGCCCTGGTGGAAGTCGGGGAGCTGACGATCGTGGCGGACTGCTACAACGCGAACCCGGAGTCCTTCGAAGCTGCGATCCGGTACTGCGCGGACTCGTTTCCCGGCCGTCGACTCGGGGTCGTCGCCGGGACGATGCTCGAGCTCGGACCGGCCGAGGTCGCCGCGCACGCGGACGTCGCGAGCGCACTCCTCGATCACGGCTTCTCGCTGATCGTGGCCGTCGGCGCTTTTCAGATCGCCTTCCAATCCATGCAGGTCCCTGCGGGCGTGGAGGTTGTGTACGCGGAGCGCGTCGAAGCCGTGTCGGACCTCCTCGCCGAGCGGCTCAACGGTGATGAGGTGCTGCTCGTGAAGGGCTCCCGCGGCGTGCGACTCGAGCACGTGATCGACGATCTGGTGGGAGGAAGAGGCTGATGCTGTACGAGCTTCTATTCCCGCTCGCGGACCGCCACATCATCTTCAACGTGTTTCAGTACATTTCCTTCCGTGCCGCGGGAGCAATGGTCACGGCGCTCCTTGTCTCGTTCCTGGCCGGTCCGGTCGTCATTCGTCGTCTGCAGCGGGGTAATGTCGGCCAGGTAATACGTGTCGATGGACCGAAATCACATCAGAAGAAGGCTGGAACGCCGACAATGGGCGGCGTGATCATGCTGATCGCGATCGTCACCTCGGTCTTGCTGTGGGCGAAGATCGGCGACACCTACGTAAACATAGCCCTTGGAATGACCCTCGTGATGGGCGGGATCGGGTTCTGGGATGACTACCTCAAAGTCGTCCGGCACGAGTCGAGAGGGCTGATCGCACGGCAGAAGTTCATGTGGCAGATGGTCGCCGGGCTCGCGCTCGGGATTCTGCTGATCAGCCAGCCCCTGTCAACTCAAGACGTGACTCATCGGCTCGTGCCGTTCCTCAAGAATGTCCACATCGTGCTGATCCCTGTGGTTTTTCCCCTGTTCGTGGCGCTGGTGGTCGCGGGGAGCGCCAACGCGGTCAACCTGACGGACGGACTCGACGGTCTGGCCGCCGGCCTGAGCGCGATCGCCGCCCTCGCGTTCGCCGTATTCGCCTACGTGATGGGCCGGGTCGACACCTCTTTCTATCTCGGTTTTCCGTATCTGCCTGGAGCTGGAGAACTCACGGTCTTTTCGGTGGCGGTGGCTGGATCCGCGATCGGTTTCCTGTGGTTCAACGCACCGCCCGCCCAGGTGTTCATGGGCGATACGGGGTCTCTGGCGTTGGGTGGGGCGATCGGAACCGTGGCCGTGCTGCTCAAGTCCGAGCTGCTGCTGTTCATCGTGGGCGGGATGTTCGTGCTCGAGGTCCTCTCCGTGATGATCCAGACGTCCGTGTTCAAGTTCACGCGGGTGCGGACCGGTACGGGTCGGCGCGTCTTCCGTATGGCGCCCCTCCACCACCACTTCGAGCAGCTGGGGTGGCCCGAGACACGGGTCGTGATCCGGTTCTACATCGTGGCGATCATCTTCGCGTTGACCGGTCTCGCGACCATGAAAGTGCGATGATCGGGAAGATGAAGACGCGGCGTCCCCCGGCGTTCGAGCCCGGGACGAAGGTGGCTGTGCTGGGACTTGGCGTGTCGGGTGAGGCTGCCGCCCGCCTGGCCTCCGCGCGCGGCGGGAGCGTGTACGCGAGCGATGTATCGGCCGAGCGCGGGCCGGTCGAGGCGGCAGCGCGGCTGCAAGCCGAGGGAATTTCCGCCGAGGCCGGTCAGCACGACGTGGAGCGAATCCTGGCCGCGGACCTCATAGTGGTCAGTCCCGGGATCGGTCCGGCGACAGAGATCCGAAGTCGCATCGTCGAGGCCGGCATCCGGACCATCGGCGAGGTGGAGCTCGCATGGCGGGATCTCAGCAGCCGTGTGATCGCGATCACGGGCACAAATGGGAAGACGACCACGACCGGTCTGGTGGCGCACGTACTCGCGACCGCCGGCGTCGAGGTGACGGCGGCGGGCAACATTGGCCACGCTCTGTCCGATATCGCGATGAGATCGCCGCAGCCCGACTGGGTCGCCCTCGAGTTGTCGAGCTTTCAGCTTGCCGATCAGGATACCGTGTCCCCGGATATCGGTGTTCTCCTCAACCTGTCACCCGACCACCTCGACAGGTATCGCGACGTAGAGAGCTACTATGCGGACAAGGGACGACTGTTCGATGGCGCCGGACCCGAGTCCCACTGGGTGCTGAATGCGGACGATCCGCGGAGCCTCGCCCTCGCGGAGGGCGTGGACGGGCAACGGTTCCTCTTCTCAACGGCGGGTCGCGTGGACCGCGGGGCGTTCCTCGGATCGGATGGCGCCCTTCGGTGCCGGCTGGATACGGAGGACCTCTGGCTTCCGGCATCTGACCTGCGACTCCTCGGGCCTCACAACGTGGCCAACGCTCTGGCGGCTGGCCTGGCGTGCGCGCTCGCGGGGGTAGGAGCGGATGCGATCCGGGAGGGTCTTGCCTCGTTCGAAGCGCTGCCCCATCGCCTGCAGCCGATAGGAGAACGGGCCGGCGTGCTGTGGGTGAACGACTCGAAGGCCACCAACGTGACCGCGACCGCGGTCGCCCTGCGCTCGTTCGATCGCCCCGTCGTGCTGATCCTCGGGGGACGACACAAGGGCGAGCCGTATTCCGGCCTGGTACCGGATCTCCAACAACGTGCCCGGGCCGTAGTGGCGTTCGGGGAAGCCGCTCCACGCATCCTGTCTGATCTCGGTGGCAGTGTCGGGACGCTCAGGGTCGAAAGCGGTCTGGACGCCGTCGTGCGAGCGGCGGCCGAGCTCGCGCAGCCGGGGGACGTCGTTCTTCTCTCCCCGGCCTGCAGCAGCTACGACATGTTCCCTGATTACCGCGAACGCGGACGGGCGTTCGAGGAAGTGTTCCGGGACCTTCCTCCCGAACAGGGGAGCGCAGTGTGAGTACCTCCCGAGTGCTCCGCGGCTTCCCGGTGCGTCCGGCGAGCTCCCGCCCTTCGGTGACGGGGCGGTCGCTGCTGCTGGTTACCGTATCGCTCGTGGTGTTCGGGCTGATCTCGGTCTACAGCGCCAGTTCCTACGTGGCCCAGCTCAAGGGGCTGGAGGACAGCTACTACCTGTTCCAGCAGATCAGCCGGGCGGGAGTAGGATTTGTCGTGCTCGCGTTGGCGAGCGTGATCGATTACCGGCTGTATCGCCGCGTCGCGTGGCCCCTGCTCGGCCTCACATTCCTTCTCCTGATCGCGCTGGTTCTCCCTGGCACCGAGTCAATCGCGCCCCGTGTCAACGGCGCGCGCCGTTGGCTCGACCTTGGAGTCACCGTGCAACCGTCGGAGCTGGCGAAGATCTCCGTCGTGCTGTGGACGGCCGCCGTAGCCGTGACGAAGCAGGATCGTCTGCACAGCTTCCGATACGGGCTTCTTCCATTCCTGCTCGTCGTGGGTCTCGTCTGCGTCCTCGTCCTGCTGGAACCGCACTTCTCGGCGACAGTCATGATCGCGGCGGTGGCCGCGACAATCCTGTTCACTGCCGGCGCTCGATTCGGCCATTTCGTGGCGCTGGGGGCCGCGGCTCTTCCCGTGCTGTGGATGCAGATCTTGGGCAGTGGATACCGGATGGCCCGGGTCACGGCGTTCATGAACCCGGATTCGACGGCGGCGGCCGGCGGCTACCAACTGAAGCAGTCACTCATGGCCGTCGGGTCAGGCGGGATGTTCGGAGTCGGATTTGGGCGGAGCAACCTGAAAATGTCGTATCTCCCCGAGCCCCAGAACGACTTCATCTTCTCGATCATCTCCGAGGAGTGGGGGTTCATCGGGGCTGCCACGGTAATCGTGCTGTTCCTGGCGTGGGCCCTGCTCGGCCTGCGGATATCCAGATCGGCACCGGACCTGTACGGGCAG
>JAUVTH010000050.1 GCA_030601615.1 Gemmatimonadota bacterium | reverse complement strand
CGAAGAGCGACGTTCGGAATGCGATGGCGGCCCAGGAGGCTTACTTCGCCGACGATCAGAGCTACGCGCCGGCCTCGATGGCGACCGGCTCCTTCACTACGAGCACCGGCATCGCGATCTCGGCTTCGGCCGCGTCGGCCGGTGGGTACTCTATCACCGCGTCGCATTCCGCCTCGGGCAACAGCTACTGGGTGGAGGTCGGCACGGGCAGCTCGATCGAGGGCAAGATACAGAAGTCTCCGTAAGGGCGGCTTCCGGATCTTCGTCTCTCTTGAGGATCGCAGACCAGGGCGCAGCGGGCTTTCCCGCTGCGCCCTTTGGTCATCCTGAAACCCTCCCTTCCGAATCCGTCCGGATCCCGGGGAGATCCACGTCGTGATACGAGCGGCGGGCCGTCTCCGACGCGTCCCCGCGCCGGTCGCCGCGGCCGGACTGTTCGTCGTTCTCGCCGCGGTCTTCTTCGAGAGGGTGCTGTTCCGTGGTGAAGTTTTCTTCAGTCGCGACGTGGCGCCCTTCTTTTATCCGATGAAGCACTTCCTCGCCGGCGCTGTGAGAGCCGGAGAGTTGCCCCTGTGGAATCCACTCGTCGCGGGGGGAGAGCCGTTCTTCGCTTCGCTGCAGCCGGGTCTTCTCTATCCGGGGAGCCTGGTTCTGTATGGAATTCCCATGCCCGACGCGTTCGACTGGCTCGTGGTTCTCCACTATCCGCTGGCCGGGATGGGACTGGCTCTACTGCTCCGGCGCTGGGGGCATGGGTGGACGGCCTCCATGACGGGCGGTGTCGTGCTCATGCTCGGTGGCTTCTACGCGTCGATCGGGAACTTCATCAACAACCTGCAGACCGTGGCCTGGCTGCCGTGGGTGTTTCTGGCCTGGGACAGAGTCCTCGACGGAGGCCGAATCCGAGATCTGCTCATCTTCGCGATTCTGTGCGGAGTGGCGTTTCTGGGTGGGGAACCCCAGATGCTGGCACTCGGGCTCGTCCTGATATTCGCGCACGGCCTCGCGGCGATCGAGGGTCGCGAGCTCTCACGCGGCAGACAGACGACGGCGTTCGTGATCGCGGGCGTTCTGGCCGTAGCCCTTGTCGCCGTGCAGCTGCTGCCGTTCGCGGAGTATATGAGCCACTCGGTCCGGCGGCTGCCGATCGAGCTGGAGTACGCGGCATCACGTTCCCTCGAGCCGACGAGCGTCCTGCACATGCTGTTGCCCCCGGCCCTGCAAACGGGCGCACATGGCTTCTCGACGAGGTACATGGCGAGCACGGGAGTGCCGTGGATTCTGAGCGTGTATGCGGGCGGGGTGGCTCTGGCCCTGGCGGCCGTCGGCGTCTTCCGCGGCCGGAAGCCTCGGTGGGTCGTTTTCTGGCTCCTCGTCGGACTGCTTTCCGTCCTGCTTGCCCTGGGCGCCCACAGTCCGCTGTATCGGGCCATCTTCGCGTGGCTCCCGCCGTTCAGGTCGTTCCGGTATCCCGAGAAATTCCTTCTTCTCGGGGCGCTGGCGCTCTCGGTGTTCGCCGCTCAAGGGGTCGATCGGTGGCTCGAAACCCCGACCGCGCGTGGGTCGGTCGCAGGGTCTCCGAAGAAGGGAGCGGCTGTCGGCGTATGGGTGCCGATCCTGGCCATCGCCGGGTTTTACGTGTTCGCGGCGGCCCTCCTGGGCTCGATGGGCGACGCTGTGACCCGTGCGTGCGCGGGCTGGCTCGGAGAGGCACTGCTGTGCGAGGATCCACGGGGCGCCCAGGATCTCTATGCCGGGATCGCCCGGCGGGTAGCCGGGCTCGTGATCTGTCTCGGCGTCGTGACGTGGCTCTACCGGACGGGCCGCCTGCGCCGGAGCCTCGCGTCCGTGATCGTCGTGGCGCTCGTCGCGGTCGACCTGTTGGTGGCCAATC
This sequence comes from Gemmatimonadota bacterium, assembly GCA_030601615.1. Classification (GTDB taxonomy): domain Bacteria; phylum Gemmatimonadota; class Gemmatimonadetes; order Palauibacterales; family Palauibacteraceae; genus Benthicola. The sequence goes on along the minus strand of JAUVTH010000050.1, from coordinate 7,107 downwards.
GCGCCGTGAATCCATCCGTGGAGAGCGACGTCTACGTTACAGCGCCGTGGACGGCCGACGTGCTTGACGGACTGATGGAGGATCGGGGTGACTACAGGTATCGGGGATCTCCTCACCAAGCGGCGATGGGCAGCATCGTCATGGTGCGCGGAGCATGGGAGCTCACGAACATGTACCTCGACTACCAGACGATGGGACCCAACGTCGGTCAGATCTTCGAGTTCCCCATGCAGGACGGTCTGCAGGGAGTGGAGCTCATTTCCGTGGCCCTGACCAACGAGGCTGCACTTCGAGCCTGGAGTGATGACCCGCTGCGTTTCCTGCAGTCCATGAATGTCGGGTTCTACGCCGATGCGACCGCCAGCGCCGATTCGATTCCCGGGCTCGACCTCGTGGCGTCCCACCCCGAGCTACCGATCCGCATCTACGAGGTCCCGGATCCGGTGGAACGTCTCTACCTGGTGGCGAGCTACGAGGAGCGGGAAGGGCAGGCGCCGGCGCTCAGAAGAGTGCTGGAGGAGGACTTCCCCCTCGGTGAGACGGTCGTGCTCGAAGCCAGGCCTCCCGCCCTCCTGGATCCCTCTGCGTCGGGCCAGGTCCTGTCGCGCACCGAGGAGCTCAACCGGGTGACGGCGAAGGTGCTGGCGAGCGGGCCAATGCTGGCCGTGCTGAGCGATCGCTGGTATCCCGGCTGGAAGGCCACGGTCAACGGCGTCGACGCTCCCGTGCTGAGAGCGAACGGCGTGTTCCGGGCCGTTCCGATTCCACCAGGTTTCAGCGACGTTGAGTTCCGCTTCGCACCCGCCTCGCTGCTGCTGGGTGTGTGGATCAGTCTGGCCGGCATTGTGACACTCGCGACCATGTGGATCCTGGCCCGGGGCAGACGACTGTGAGCGCACGCAGGAAGAAGCGCCCCCCGGCGATCGCCCTGCGGTGGCTCGCGTTCGGACTGTTCGTGGTGTCGCTTTCCGTGACGGCGCTGACCGCCATCGACTACGGCATCGCCAGCGATGTGGGCAACTACTTCTACAGCTCTCTGCGGCAGTTGGCCTGGGCGCGCGATCTGCTGACCGCGCTGCTGGATGGTGAGCCGACGATGGTCCTCAACCAGGACCTCGTGTTCGAGCACTGGCGCTGGTACATCGAGCGGATCCCGCACCCTCCGCTTTCCAGGGAGCTGAGCGGACTCTCGTGGGTCGTGCTCCGTGGCGTCGTGGATCCGCTGTTGGCGTATCGCGGATCCGTGGTCCTGACGTTCGCCGCCCTCACGGCTTCGGTCGGAACATACACGGCGTGGCGATCTCGCTCGCTCGCGGCCGGCCTGGCGGCGGGACTTGCCGTCCCGGCATTCCCGGTGCTGTTCGCCCACGGTCACCTGGCGCACACGGACCTGTTTCTGACGGCCTTCTGGTTCTGGTCGGTCGCTTCGCTCGACGTGGCGGTGGAGGAGGGAGGCTCCGGCTGGTTCCTGTCGTCGGGCCTGTTTCTCGGAGCCGCTGCCGCGACGAAGTTTACGGGCATCCTGCTGCTGCCGGTGCTGGCCATCTGGCTCGTGGCCAACCGGAGCGGGATCGCGGCCCTGCTCGTGCTGTGCCTGGCGGGCGCCCTCGTGTTCTTCGCGGTGAACCCGGTCATGTGGGTCGATCCCATGCAGGGCGTACGCGAATACCTGCACGCCGGGTTGGATCGCTCTGCGGCCGAGAACACGCGGATCGCCACCCGGTACTTCGGCTCCGTCTACCTGTTCAGGCCTCCCTGGCACTATCCCTACGTGTGGACGGCGATCGTCTTCCCGCTGTCGCTTCTCACCGCCACGCTCGTCGGCCTGCTCGCCCCGCGCTCGGGTGCACTGCGCGGACTCACCGTGACGAACATGGTGGTCCTGTATGGCGCGCTCGCGCTTCCGTTGGCTCCGATGCACGACGGGGTCCGTCTGTTCCTGCCTCTGTTCCCGTTCTATTGCGTCCTCGCCGGGACCGGCGCGGTCGCGGTCGGGGAGTGGATCACGCAGGGTCTCGGGGCACGCGTGCCGGCGGCCACCGACCGCCGTGACCTGATCGTAGCCCTGACGATCGTGGCGTTCATCGCTCCGGCGGCGTTCGGTACGGCCAGGGTGCATCCCTATCAGCTGTCCTATTTCAACGCGCTCGTGGGCGGAATCGAAGGAGCCGAGCGCAAGGGCCTCGAGGTGACCGGTCTGAAGGAGGTCCTGAACCGGGCGGCCCTGGACGACCTGATCGGATTGATGCCGGCCGACGCGAACGTGGACCCGGGCTTCTTCATCGAGGAGATGTGCTTCTACCAGGCGACCGGGTGGGTTCCCGCCGGATGGAGATTCGAGACCCAGCTGTCGAAACCCGACGGATCGGACGATATCGCGCTGGGCTGCGAGGGCCAGCAGAGCTTCACGACGGTGGTCCTCGACCACAGGGCCGCGGAGTCGGACTTCGTGTTCGTGCTCAACCGCGAGGCGCAGTGGCGGTCAACGGAGAGCGCCCTCGACGGGTTCGGTGGGCCGGCAATGTACGAAATCTCCCTCGAAGGGGTTCCGCTGATGAAGGTGTTCCGAACACGATGAATCAGGATCCGCGGTCGAGACGCTTCGTTCTGTGGGCCGGCCTGGCCCTCGGCCTCCTCGCGTTCGTGTGGCTGCTACCCGGCCTGGACGACGTGGGAATCACCTGGGACGAACCGTTCTACTTCGATTCCGTGGACCGGATTCAGGCCTGGTCGGGAGAAGTTGTTCGGGGTCCGGATCGGGAGCGCCTGTTGAGTCAGGAGGTAGTCCGGGAGACGTTCGGCTGGCGCCGCTACTTCAACCCTCATCCGCCCGCCTACAAGATCGCCATGGCAGCCACGGAGGCGACTTTCGGTCGCTGGACCGGTGAGATCGTCGGCTACCGGCTGGCGCCGCTCGGGTTCTTCGCTCTCCTGGTCGTCTGCGTCACATGGTTCGCGGGCTGGGCCTGGGGCGGCGCGGCCGGCGTCGCCGCGGGCCTGTCGATACTCCTTATGCCCCGGGTTGTCGGTCACGCTCACATCGGCGCCACGGACACGCTTACCATGTTCGCATGGTTCGTGGCCTCGGTCGGGCTGGTGCTCTACGTGCTCGAAGGGAAGGGCCGATTCCTGGCGATCGGGGCGGTCGGTCTCGGCCTCGCGCTCGCGACGAAGTTCACGGGTTACACGATTCCCATCGCGATGCTGCTGTGGCTGATCGCCTACGGCAGATCCCGCCGGGCGGTAGCCGGAGCCGTTCTGTGGGGTCTCGGCGGGCTGGTGGTCGCGTGGGTGCTCAACCCGCTCATGTGGCATGATCCCGTCGCCGAGACGCTGCTCCTGGTCCGGGACAGCCTGGAGCGCGATCAGCTGATCCCGATCTCGACGTATTACCTGGGGCACTCGTGGGGGTACCAGCTTCCAAGACACCACGCGGCAGTGATGACCCTCATCACCGTCCCACTGTCGATCCTCGTGCTGTCGGTATGGGGCACGGCAGTCACGGCGCGCAAATGGGAGGAGAGACCCATCGGGGGCCTGTGTCTGGCGCAGATCCTGTTTTTCATGGCGCTGATGGCCTCTCCGAGCTCGCCGAATCACGACGGGGTCCGGCTGTGGCTTCCCATGTTCCCGTTCGTGGCACTGCTGGCGGGCCGGGGCTTCGGCTCGATCCTGGGCGTCGTCCGGGCGCGGCTGCCGGGACAGCGGGCGGTACTCGCGTCCCTCGGACTGGGCGGGCTCCTTTTTCTTCCACCGTACGTGCAGACCGTACGGGTGGCGCCACTCTACCTGTCCTACTACAACGAGGTCATCGGCGGCGTCCGTGGGGCGGCTCGGGCCGGGATGGAGACGACGTACTGGCTGGAGGCCGTCACGCCGGCGTTCATCGAGCGGCTCGAAGAGACCCTTCCGACGGGAGCGCGGCTGTCCGCGTGGCCCAACGTCCCGCACCTCCGGTGGCTGCAGGAGCACGGCATGTTACGGAAGGATATCCAGGTGACCGAAGAGATGCCGCCCGACTACTTCCTGCTCGTGGCCCGGAAATCGACATTCAAGCCACACCATTGGCGGATCTACGAGAACGTGAAGCCCGAGCTGGCCGTAGAGCTCGACGGAGTCGAGATGGTCGGCCTGTACGCATGGCAGGAGAACGAAGCCTTCGAACCTGATCCGGAGGAGCCGTGAAGACGCTGGATGCAGTCGTTCCCGTATACAATGAAGAGGCAATCCTGCCGGAGCTCCATCGTCGCCTGACCGACACACTGAGCGACCTGCCGTACGCCTGGCGCGTCATCTACGTGGACGACGGGAGCCGCGACCGGTCTCCAGAGATGCTGGCCGGTTTCGCCGACGGAGATCAGCGCGTCGGGGTGGTTCACCTGTCCCGGAACTTCGGGCAGCAGCTGGCCATTTCCGCCGGGCTGGCCATGACGAGTGCCGACGTCGTCGTGCTCCTGGATGGCGATCTGCAGGATCCCCCCGAGGTGATTCCCATGCTGATCGGGAAGTGGGAGGAGGGCTACGACGTCGTCTACGCCGTGAAGCGGGACCGGAAAGAAGCCCTGCCGAAGCGCCTCCTGTTCAGCCTGTTCTACCGGATACTTCGACGACTCAGCAACGTGGACATTCCGGCCGACGCGGGAAATTTTTCGCTCATGGATCGCGCGGTGGTCGACGTGATCAACACGATGCCGGAGAGGGATCGGTACGTCAGCGGCCTGCGCGCGTACGTTGGCGGAAAGCAAATCGGAGTGGAGTTCGAGCGCGCTCCGCGTTACGCGGGTCAGCCGAGACAATCGCCCCTTAAGCTCATGCGAATGGCGACGGACGCGTTCTTTGCCTTCTCCGAGCTGCCGCTGCGCTTCGCCACGATCCTCGGTTTCGTGGTGTCGGGCGTTGCGTTTCTCGTGCTTCTCAACGTGCTGTACCAGAAGTTGATCTCCGGGGCGGCGATTCTCGGCTGGGCATCCACGATGACCTCGATCCTGTTTCTCGGCGGCATACAGCTCATCGCGGTCGGTGTGATCGGCGAGTACATCGGCCGGATCTACAACGAGGCCAAGGGAAGACCCGCCTGGGTCGTCGGCCGGTACCGCAACCTGCCGACCGGGGCCGTCGAGTCGCGGAAGGCGCTCCACGAGGAACGTGATCGGGTTTGACGGACGCGAGCGCCGCCGCCGTCATGCCGGGGCCGCCCGGAGCGGAGATCGCCCGTAGCGTGGCGTGGCGGTGGCTGGCGCCGTTGAGCGTGGCGCTGGTCGGCTTCGTCCTCTTCTTCGTGGGGCTGCGCCTGGTCCGGACCGACACGGTCTTCTACTACACGGAAGGACCGGTCCTGGGCAGCCTGGCGGCCCTGGAGGTCGACGGTGAGCTGTCGGCGCTCTACCCGGCAGACGGGTGGGTGGAACCGCCGGTCGTGCTGACGCTGTATCCACCCATGTATTTCGCCCTCGCGGCGACCGTGGATCGCTGGGCCGGAAGCGGTGGGACGTTCCTGGGGCTGCGGGTCGTGAGCGCCGCGGCCCTGCTCGGACTGCTCGTGCTCCTCGCGGTGCACACGCGTGTACGTCGCGTACCGCCGCTCTGGGTTCTGGCGCTGGTGGCTGCAGTGCTGATGACGCCTGCCGTGTACCGGCTGGTCGGGGGGGGGCAGGCCGATACCCTGGCTCTGTTCTGGACCTGGGTCGGAATCACCGCTGTGCTCGGGACGCACTCCGCGCGAGTCCGGGAGGGTCCGTGGCCACTGGTCGCTGCCGGCGCAGCCTTCTTCCTCGCGTTTTTCGCGAAGCAGAGCTTCGTGGCTGCGCCCGCCGCGCTCGTCGTCAGCCTGTTCCTGACCGGCCGGCGAGGGACGGCCGCCGCTTTCGGGCTGGGTCTCGCGGCGATCGCGCTGTGTGGTGTCTTCCTCCTCGATTCGCTCACCGCTGGTGGGTATCTGGCCAACACTCTGGGCGCGCTGACCGGGGGCTCCGGGTGGAGCAATCTCACTGCGAGCCTGTCGGCGAGCGAGCCCGTGCAATGGCTTCCGATCGTCGTAGCAGTCTTCCTGACCGTCCGCCGCGGTCTGCGCCTCGGGTTTCCGGAGATCTATCTGCTCGGCAGCACCCTTCTTCACACCGTGGCGATGCTCAAGACTGGGTCGAGCGTGAACTACCTCCTGGAGCCGACGTTTGCCCTTCTTCTACTGGCGGTGAGCCGCTATCCTGGCCGAGGTAAGGTGACGGAACCGGCTGAGATCGGACGGGGACGGATTCCATGGTTCGGCGGCGCGGCGGCTGTTCTCCTGGCCACCGTGATCGGCATCACGACGGTGCGCGCGACCCTGCGCGAGTATGCTACCATGCAAGGGTGGCTCGCATCAGCGGGATCGGCCCGCGTCTCTGAGTTCGAAGGGTATCCCCTCGTGGACGCGCACTTCTTTCCCGCCGTCCTCGCGCGCGGCGGCCGGCCGTGGCTCAACGATCCGTTCGCGTTCGGGGCCCTGGAGGAGATCGGCCGGTGGGATCCCTCTCGCCTGGTCGCCGACCTGGAGAGTCACCGGATTCCCTTTGCCCTCACGACCGTCGCCCTCGGTTCCGCACCGGCACCCCCGGGCGTCGGGACCCGGGACATCGTGATGGCTTACTTCTGGCGCTCGCGTCCCGTCTGGAGCGCTCTCACCGGCCACTATCGCCCCCTCGAATCGGGCCCGGTAACGGCCTGGCTTCCGCGCGGGGCTGAGGCCCGGTGAGCGCGAGGAGCGCGGGCCGGGTCGCCGGCTGGCTGCTGCTTCTCGTGCCCTTCGTGCCTCTTGCCCCGCTGTTCGGTGAAATCAACCGACCCACCGGGATCGTACCGCCCGGGGAAGCGCTGCTGGGTGTGTTCGTGTTCGGGGCGCTGACACTGCTCGTCGCCAGGTTCGTTCCGGTGAGTATTCCAGACAGAGCACTGCAGGCCCTGGAGCATGAAGGGGGACCTGGATCCCGCGTCGCGGCAGGCAGCTTCGCCGCAATCGCCATGTTGCTTCTGGTCACGGCGGTCTTCGCGTTCTCGCGCCGACCGCTGTTGATCGACAGCGTCGTCCAGTTGTTCCAGGCTCGCATCTTCGCTTCCGGACGCCTGTACGCG
>JAUVTH010000241.1 GCA_030601615.1 Gemmatimonadota bacterium | reverse complement strand
CGAATCGCGCAGATCGGACGCACCTCGCACTTCATCACAGCCAGCCTCGAGAACTTCACGGACGCGCTGTACGCCGAGTTCTCGAACGCCACGTTCTTCCGGCCGCAGCCGCGAAGGACCTTCCTGATCGGCTGGACCTCGACGTTCTGATTCGCATGGTCGGCCGGAAGGCGTGACCGGGCGAGCTCCGCATCGGGCGGAGCCCGCCTCACGCTTCGGACGGAGCACCCCTCACATCCGGAAACGCCGCCGCAACCGAGGCCGGGGCATTTCCGGACGCTGGAAAGAAAAGGACAAACTATGCGCAGCTTCGTGCACTTCATCCCCATCATCACGAGCATCTTCTCGATCTGGTTCGGTACCCTTCTGTTTCGCCGGTACCGCGAGCTGGGCGGCATGCACCTTCTCTGGTGGGCGATCGGAGTATTCGCCTTCGCCGCTGGCACGATCACGGAGTCCCTCACCACGCTGATCGGCTGGCAGGAGCCGCTGTTCCGGGCCTGGTACATCTCCGGGGCGCTGTTCGGAGGGTTTCCTCTGGCCCAGGGCACGGTGTACCTGCTGCTGGACCGGAAGAAAGCGGACCGGCTTACGGCCATAGTGCTCAGCGTGGCGGTAGTGGCGGCCACGTGCGTGCTCCTGACTCCGATCGACATATCGCTGGTGGAGACGCACCGGCTTTCCGGTCGGGTCATGGAGTGGACATGGGTTCGGGCCTTCAGCCCGTTCATCAACCTGTATGCCGTGATCTTCCTGGTGGGGGGCGCCGTGTACTCCGCTCTCAAGTACCGGAAGTCGCCCGGCATGTCTCACCGTGTGATCGGCAACTGGCTCATCGCGATCGGAGCGCTGCTCCCGGGTATCGGGGGATCCTTCACCCGCTTCGGCCACGTGGAAGTCCTGTACGTGACGGAGCTCGTGGGCATCGTGCTCATCTATTTCGGCTACCGGTTCAACGTCGGAGGGGGCAGGGCGCCGGCGCCGGTTCCGCAGGAGGCTACGGCCTGACCTGAGCGCCCGAGAGGGCTGTAGTTCTTCGATAGCCCGCCAGGTGTTTGACGCCGCGGGCAGGGCGGGAATAGTGTAGCCGTCGAGCATCGAGCGGGCGTCCGGCGAATCCGGTCGCCCCCTTCACTACCTTCTGCCTTGCGAGGACGGCTCCGCTCTGGTGAGCACTCTACTCGGATCCGATGTGCGTCCGCTTCGCGTGGCCGTCGTGGGCTCGGGCCCCGCCGGCTTTTTCACGGTGGACGCTCTTCTCAAGGCCCCGGATCTCACCTGTTCGGTGGACCTGTTCAACCGGCTTCCGACTCCGTACGGCCTGGTGCGCGAGGGCGTGGCGCCCGACCATCCGTCGATCAAGAAAGTCACCGCGAAGTATGATCGGATCGCGTCGGAGCCGAATGTCCGGTTCTTTGGCAATGTTACGTTCGGGGTCGACGTCGATCGGAATGACCTTCTGCGTCACTACCACCAGGTCGTGTACGCTGTGGGGGCGCAGTCGGACCGCCGCCTCGGGATTCCGGGAGAGGACCTCCCGGGCAGCCATCCGGCCACGGAGTTCGTCGCCTGGTACAACGGCCACCCGGACTTCTCGGACCGTTCGTTCGATCTGTCGCACGAGTTTGCGGTCGTGGTGGGCAACGGAAACGTGGCCGTTGACGTGGCACGAATACTGGTCACCGATCCGGAGGAACTGGCCCGCACGGACATCGCGGATCACGCGCTCGAGGCTCTCCGCCGCAGTGCGGTACGGGAAGTCGTGATGCTGGGGCGCCGCGGTCCCGCGCAGGGAAAGTTCACGAGCGTAGAGCTCAAGGAGCTGGGACGCCTGGACGGTGTCGACGTGGTGATCGACGCGGCCGACCTGGAGCTGGATGCGGCCAGTGCCGCCGAGTCGGAGCGGAGCCGCGTCGCGGACAGGAACATGAACATCCTGCGCGAGCTCGCTGCACGGGAGCCAACCGGGGCGGAGCGCCGCCTGGTGCTGCGTTTCCTCACGTCTCCCGTCGAGCTCCTGGAGGCCGGCGGCCAGGTTGGGGCCGTCCGCCTGGAGCGTAACCGCCTCGTCGCGGGTGCCGGGGGCTATCTGCGCAGTGAGGGAACCGGCGGCTTCGACTCCATCGACGCCGGCCTGGTTCTCCGGTCCGTCGGATACCGGGGAGTGCCGCTGGCCGATGTACCGTTCGATCGCGACCGGGCCCTCATCCCCAACGTCAGGGGACGCGTGACCGATGGGCCGGGTGGAGAGCCGGTTCCCCGGGAGTACGTCGCCGGGTGGATCAAGCGTGGTCCGACCGGAATCATCGGTACGAACAAGCCGGACGCCTCTGAGACCGTAACATCGATGCTGGAGGAGGTGAGCGGGGACGCACTGCGAGAGCCGGAGAGCCCGGAGCCGGAGGCGATTCCCGGTCTCCTCTCCGATCGACGCGTCCGGTTCGTGACGTTCGACGACTGGCGGAGGCTGGACGCGGCGGAGCGGGCGGAGGGTGAACGGCACGGACGGCCTCGCGTCAAGGTAGTGCGCGTCGAGGAAATGCTTCGGATAATGGACACATGAATACGAGATCACTCGGTCCCGGCGGACCTGATGTGTCGGTCGTGGGCTTCGGAGGGATGCCCCTGTCCATCGCGGGGAGGCCCGATTCGGCCCGGGCAGTACGGGTCCTCCATGCTTCCCTGGACGCGGGCATGACCCTGATCGACACGGCCGACGTCTACTGCCTCGACGACGGAGACATCGGCCACAACGAGCGGCTGATCGCGCGGGCCCTGCGCGAGTGGTCAGGTGATCTCGCCTCGATCGTGGTCTCCACCAAGGGTGGTCTGCGTCGGCCCGGTGGGCGGTGGGTGAACGACGCGCGCCCGGAACACCTTCGGAGCGCGTGCGAGGCCTCGCTGGTGGCCCTCGGGGTGGAGACGATCGACCCGTATCAACTTCACGCCCCGGACGCCGCGGTGCCCTTCGCCGACAGCGTCGGTGTGCTGGCGGACCTGCGGGAGCAGGGGAAGATCCGCTGGGCCGGCCTTTCCAACGTCTCCGCCGACCAGATTCGAGAGGCCACGGAGATCGTTCCGGTAGCGACCGTGCAGAACCGTCTCAGCCCCTTCTTCCGAGAGGCGATCGATGAGGGCGTCGTGTCCCACACGGCGGAAACGGGAATCGGCTTCCTGGCGTACAGTCCGGTAGGAGGGGGACGCCTGAACCGGAAGCTGCCGGACCATCCCGTCGTGGCGAAGATCGCCCGGGTGCACGACGCATCGCCGCACGCGGTTGTGCTGGCGTGGGTGCGCGGTCGGGCTCCGAACGTGATTGTCATACCGGGAGCCCGCACGGAGTCGCACGCCCTCGACTCGGTCCGATCGGCGGCGATCAAACTGACGGAGGAGGAGAATCGCGCGATCGAGGAGTCCGAGTTCTCGG
>JAUVTH010000282.1 GCA_030601615.1 Gemmatimonadota bacterium | reverse complement strand
AACGGAGGCGAGTTCGTGAGCATCGCGCGTCCGTCGATGCGCACATTCTCACACGCGTAAGGCCCCGCTGCGTGGATGAGCGAGCGGCTGAGCACGACCGGCGGCAGGGTGACGTACGCTCCGCCGTCGAGGACGACCTCGATGTCTTGTGCGAGCAGTCGCCCGTCAGCGTCCACTCCGGTACGGTGTCGTACGCGGGACGGGTGCTGCTTCGTGGAAACGGCCATGTCCTCCGACCGGTCGTAGATGAGCTTCACGGGCCGCCCTGCCTTGAGGGCGAGCAGGGCCGCGTGCAGAGCGATGCCGGACGGGAACTCCTCCTTGCCTCCGAATCCCCCGCCCGTCGCCGACTGGATGATTCGAATCCGGTCCTCGGGACGGTCCAGGGCGTGCTTGAACGCGTCGACTATGTAGTACGGGCACTGCATCGAGCCCGTGACCGTTATGACGCCGTCCTCCTCCCAGGCGACCATGCCCTGCGTCTCCAGGTACGCATGCTCCTGGGCGCCTGTCTCGTACACGCCCTCGATCACGTGCGGGGCTTTCGTCAGGGCTCGCTCGACCTCTCCCTTCTCGATCCGCAGATGCTTCAGGACGTTGTCCTCACCGTACTGGATCTGATCCGGGCGTGGAGGAAGCCGGAAATCGAGGACTGGTGGCTCGGGATCGACCTCGATATCGACGGCGGCGACGGCCCGCCTGAGCGAATCCCGATCCGGGTGGGCGAGAAGCAGCACCGGTTCGTGCAGGTGCCGAACTCGATCGGCAGCGAGGACGGGTTGGTCTTCCTCGATCAGGTACACGCAGTTCGAGCCGGGGATGTCCTGGTGATCGACGACTGTGAACTCGGACCAGTCCACCGCATCACTGAAACGGACGCTCCGGATTCGACCGCGTGGGGAAGGGCTTCGCACGGTGGCACCCCACAGACAGCCGTCCACCGACAGATCGTCGACGTACAGTTCCTGCCCGGTGAGTTTGGAGAGGCCCTCGACGCGCTTCACGTCAGCCCTCCTGTATGGGTGCCCTTCTCGCGGCTGAACCGCGGCCGAATCTGACAAGTTTGTGCGTTCAATGCTCCCCGGGCAACAAGGAAACCTTACTGCCGGGTGTGCTGGTTCCTCGCCGGCCCCGTCCTTAGCTTGGCTCGGGCACGAGTGGCATGCACCAGGAGATGCCGGATGAGTGGCGGGACCCGAGAGGATTATCTTCGAGAGGCGATTCGAGTCGCTGCGGACAGCGTCGAGAACGGGGGCGGTCCGTTTGGCGCCGTGGTCGTCCGCGACGGTGAGGTCATCGTGCGCGCGGCCAATCGTGTGACCCGGAACAACGATCCGACGGCGCACGCCGAAGTAGAGGCAATCCGTAAAGCGTGCCGTATCCTGGGAACGTTCCAGCTCGAGGGATGTGAGATCTACACCAGTAGCGAGCCGTGCCCCATGTGCCTGGGGGCCGTTTACTGGGCGAGGCCGAAGGCGGTTTACTACGCCAACGGACGCGAGGTGGCCCGAGCCGCCGGCTTCGACGACCATCACATCTATGAAGAATTCTGCATGCCGGTGGAAGACCGCAGGTATCCGATCATTCAACTCGAGATCGAGGGAGCGGACGAGCCTTTCCGAGCCTGGGCGGCCAGAGATGACCGTGTCGAATACTGAGGGAAGACAGTCTCTATGACGCAAGGAATTTCCCGACGGGACCGTATCCTCGAGATGTTCGCCGCCGCCCTGATGTCGATTGCCACGGTGGCCACGGCATGGTGCGCGTATCAGTCGGCCGAGTGGGGGGGCGAGCAGGCGTTCCTGCTCGGCGAGTCGCAGCGAGCCGGTCGCGAAGCGGATCTCCACTCCGCCCTGGCGGCCCAGAAGAGGAGCCTCGACGTCGCGGTTTTCATGGAGTGGATTGGCGGCCTGGCGACGGACAACGAGCGGCTGACGGATTTCTACGCCGAGCGCTTTCCGCCCAACCTCGGTGTGGCGGTCGACGCGTGGCTGGCCACGGAACCGCGAACGAACCCGGACGCACCGCCTCACCCGTTCGCGATGGATGAGTACCAGGTCGCCGAAGACACCCTGGCCGCGCGGGCCGCCGCGGAGTCGGAAGCCAAGTGGTCGGAGGCGCGCCGGGCGGACGAAAACGGAGACCGCTTCGTCCTCCTCACGGTGATCTTCGCTTCCGTCCTGTTCTTCGGAGGGATCGAACAGAAGTTCACCGACCGCAATGTGCGTAAGGGAATCCTCGTCGTCGGCTCTTTGCTGTTCCTCGGCGGAGTGATCGCGATGCTCAACTACCCGCTCCACCTTGGGTGAGGAAAGGAGGGCGCGTCTGGTGTCCGGCAAATCGCTCGTTCCGGGTCTCGTTGGTCGGGTGAGGGCCCCTATGCCCGTCCTCGCACTCCTGCTCGCGATCGCGGTGTCGGCTCCACCGTCGCGCGCGTACGGGCAGGAGACAGATTCCACCGCCGTGGAACCGGCGATTGCCGACATCGCCCTGCGCAGTGATTCCCTGCCGAGCGCCGCGGATCGAGCGCGTGCCATGCTGGACACGCTCGCGATGACGTCCGACAGCATCGACGCCATGCAGGTAATTGGGAAGGCCGATCCTGATGCGGACATCAGTTTCCTCCGCGTCCGGGCTCTCGAGCAGGTCGGACAGATGCAGCGCGTCCTGCGGAGCCTGGCCCATTTCCTGGGCCAGGTCAGTTCGGACAGCCTGCCGGCTGACTCGGTCAGGGCTTTCCTGCGCGGTTACGTGATCGCGCACCTCGACCTCATCGACCGGTCCTTCGAGACGACCGTCCAGGACTTCGAGGAACTCCGGCGGCAGCGTTCCTCGGCGACTCCGGAACGGA
>JAUVTH010000213.1 GCA_030601615.1 Gemmatimonadota bacterium | reverse complement strand
GTGTACGCGTCGGGCGTGTGCATGTAGTCACGAAGCACGAGAGTCGGCCGAATCGAGAGCACCTCCATCCGGCCGGGGATCTGCGGCGCCGTCTCGAGTCGGGTTGCTGCCGCGGCGACGTCCATGCCGAGCCCGCGCGCTGCCGCCACCGCCGCGAGTGCGTTGTATACGTTGAACTCCCCGAGAAGAGGCAATCGAACCGGCCAGCTTCCCTCGGGCGTCTGCAGCTCCCACTCGCTTCCCGATACCGTGTGCCGGACATGGACCGCGCGAACCTCCGAGGAAGCTCCCAGACCGTACTGGACGACATTCCGACCACCGTAGGTCTCCCCGGCCCAGGCCGGATCGTCGCCGTTGATCGTACAGGTCCCATCCCGCCGCACGTACCCGGACAGTCTGAGCTTGGCTTCGCGATACGCGGCGAGATCGGGATGGTAGTCCAGGTGCTCCCGCGTCAGGTTCGTGAAGATCCCTATGTCGAACTCGAGGCCCGCGACCCTGCGCTGGTCCAGCGCGTGAGACGAGACTTCCATGGCAACGAACCGCGCTCCAGCGTCCACGAGATCACTGAGCGTCGCCATGAGATCGAGAGGGTCTGGTGTCGTGAGGCGACCGGCGTGCCGATTGCCCTCAGTGTCGAACCAGCCAAGTGTACCGACGGCGGCCGCGGGAGCCTCGCCAGCCAGGATGTGCCTGGTGATCAGGGCCGTCGTGGTCTTGCCGTTGGTGCCCGTCACACCGACCAGCGAGAGGCGTGAGCCGGGATCACCGTGAAGGAGCGACGCCACGTGGGCAGTCGCAGCACGGGAATCAGAGACGACGAGCTGGGGAACGTCAGCGTCCGGGATGGATTCTTCGACAAGGGCCGCGGCCGCGCCAGCGGCCGCGGCCCTTGCGACGTAGTCGTGTCCGTCGAATTCGGTGCCGCGCAGTGCGCAGAACAGGACTCCCGGACCTGCCTCCCGGGAATCCGTGACGACGTCAGCAAAACCGGGGGGTGGCTCTCCCTCCCATCGAGGGGCCAGCCCGCGAGCCTGCAATCTGCTCTCGAGTGTCGTTCTCTGTATCACATCCGGATTCGATTCAACGTTCTCGATTCGTCCTGCCCGGTCAGAGGAACCCACCGGACGTTCCACCCCTGTCGTCAACGAAGCAGGATCGTCGCGCCTCGAATGGCGCGTGTTCCCGCGGCGGGCTCCTGCCGCGCCACTCGACCCGTTCCCCTCAGCTCGACCCTGAGGCCAAGGGTGTGCAGGCGGGCAGCCGCCACCCGCATTTCGAGCCCCCTCAGATTCGGCACCTTCAGGTCGCCCGGTTCCCCCCTGGGCACCGTGACGCCCTCGGAGGCCGCGAAGCGATAGGGAGACGCGGTCGCCCGGGCGTCCCAATCGAGGTGTCCGCGGGCGTGGTTGTCCAGATCGGCCTCTATCAGTCCGCGGCCCCGGGTTGCGAGGATCGCCTGCACAACGGCGCGGGTGACGGGAGCGGCCGTCATTCCGCCATACACGGACCTCTGCGGATCCTCCAGTTTGGCCAGGATCACCAGCTGCGGGTCGTCCGCGGGGGTGAATCCCACGAAGGAAGCGGCGTACCGGCGATCTCTGTAACTGCCGCCCGTCGCGATGCGCGCCGTCCCCGTCTTCCCTGCGATCCTCAGCGTCGCGAGGGACGCTTTGGCTCCCGTCCCTCCTTCACCGACAACGGCCTCCAGCACTCGTGACACCCTTTGAGCCGTCTCCTCATCAATGACCCGACGGATCGGTCGGACCTCGAATCGCCGGTCGTTCCTTTCGTCGCCGGCGCGGATCTCGCGCACAAGCACGGGCTTGAGAAGAGTGCCTCGGTTCGCGAGCGCGCCGTACGCGGTCATGAGCTGCAACGACGTCGTGAGCATCTCGTAGCCGATCGCCAGTGAGGCCTGGCTGAGAGCCGACCATTGATCCGGACGTCGGAGAAGGCCGGGCGACTCGCCCGGGAAATCCACACCGGTCGGGGTTCCGAACCCGAAGTCCCTCAAATAGCGGTACTGCATGCCCGGCTCGATTCGACTCGAAAGCTTGGCGGCTCCGATGTTGCTCGAGTACTGGATGACTTCGGCTACGGTGATCGTATCGTAGGGATGGACGTCCGTGATCACGCGGTGCGCGGTGCGGTACTCTCCTCCCTCCGCGTACACGCGATCGTCGAGGTCTACGATGTCCTCGCCCAACAGCGTCGCGAGCAGAAACGGCTTCAGAGTGGAACCAGGCTCGTAGGGCGAGGTAAACGCTGGAACCGTACCGGCGCTGCCCTCCCGTCGACTGGCCACGGCCAGGAGCTCTCCAGTCCGGGGGTCGGCCATGAGGATGTCGCCGCCCGAGGAGCCGGTCTGCTCCAGGGCTGCCTCGAGGGCGGCCTCAGCGATCGCCTGGAGATCCGCGTCTATCGTCAGGTAGACGTCGCTGCCAGGCAGTGCAGGTCGCTCGGGATTCGCTGGCATGGGGTACAGCTCACCACGCGCGTCACGACGACCCACCAGTTCGCCGGGGGTTCCTCTCAGCAGTGTGTCGAGCACCAGCTCGAGACCCGACCTGCCTTCCCCTTCCGCCGTCACTGTTCCGAGCAGCGATCTCGCGAGACCACCCTCCGGATACACTCGCGTCAGAACGGGTTCGAACTCCACGCCAGGACCGACAGCATGGGTCAGAGCATCCTTCTGGCCCACGCTGACTTGTCCGATCGGGATCCAGCCGGACGATCGGCTCGTGAGCCGGGAGGCCTGAGAGCGGGACAAGTCGAGGATCGCGGCTATGGTCTGAGCATCCCGCCGCGTGTCGGCCGACTGGGCGGGAGCGAAGAACGCCCGGTACTCCTGACGGGAGAGTGCCAACGCCTTCCCGTTCCGGTCGTAGATGGCGCCCCGCACGGCTGGCAGCGCCACGGTCTCCGTGGTCTGGGTCCAGACACTGGCCTGCCAGCGGTCGCCCTGCACGATCTGTAGCTGTGCGGCGCGACTCACGAACGCCGTAGCGAGAACCGCGAGCCCGGCGGCGAGCAGCTGTGTTCGCCGACCGTGGGTCCTCTTCGAGATCTTACGCCGCTTGCTCATTCCCATGGCCTCACGCTTCGGGGCCGCTCACGGCCCGACGTCCGGCAGATGAAGAACCTCGTCGTCCGAAGCGGGTCGCAGTCCGTATCGAGCCCCCGCAACCAGGATCCGCTCCCTGGATGAGAGCGAGTCGACCCGTACGAGCTCTTCTGAGAGACGAGTGACAAGCACCTGTTCCTCTGTCCTGAGCTCATTAATCGTCTCCGCCAGTTTCCGTCCCCCGGCCGTCCGGTCCACCGACACGAACAGTGACCCGGCCACCGCAGAGAGGCAGGCCACGACCAGCAACTGCCGGCGTTTGGTACCGGGTCGCCTGCGACGCTGCCGCGAGCGGCTCCTGGAGCTCGAGCCCGAAGACTTTCCACGCCGGGTCCCCGACATCCTGTTGCCCTGTTTCTTGCTCATGCCTTCGCCCAACCGCGGAGCCGCGCGCTGCGCGCGCGCGGATTTCGGGCCACCTCCGCCTCGGAGGGGCGCAATGGCTTCCTCGTCAAGGTCCGGCCCAGCGCCCGGCCGCGGCACTGACAGACGGGCGAGTGCGGCGGGCAAATGCAGCTTCGGCTCCACTCACGGAATCTGTCTTTCACGATTCGGTCTTCCAGTGAGTGGTATGAGATCACGACCAGTCGCCCGTC
>JAUVTH010000221.1 GCA_030601615.1 Gemmatimonadota bacterium | reverse complement strand
GGTCGAGCACTCTTCGACGACGAGAAGGAAGCGGTTCGCACCCTTGACGCGCTCGCTTTCATAGGTGAAACGTCCCGCCGGCTGACTTGCGCTGCGGCCGTGGTAGCCGTCGGGCACGCTTCCGATGGATCCGTCGCAAGCGCGGGCCGCAGGACCCGCACCATATCGCCGGCGCTACGCCGTGCGCTGGAGGCGCGTGACCGTGGCTGCCGGTTTAAGGGCTGCGGCCTGCGGTTTACCGACGCGCACCACGTTAAGCACTGGGCCGATGGAGGCGAGACGTCGCTCGGTAACCTGCTGCTGCTGTGCTCCTATCACCACCGACTCGTGCACGAAGAAGGATGGAAGGTGGAGTGGTGGGGCAGGGGGCGGTTGCCGGCGTTCATCGATCGTAAGGGGCAGGTCCATTTCAACGCGGGCTGGAAAGCGCCCGAGCTGCCCGAGGATCCCGTGGCAGCGCTGATCGCGGAGAATAGAAGCCGCGGGGTAGAGCCCGACTACCTGACCCCCGGCGCACGCTGGAAGACCGAGCGGCAACTCCCCCGCTCCCTCTACTTCAATGCCCTCGAGGCCCTGGGGTGAGGAGCGGATGGGCGGTGAGCCGGGGCGGGCTACTCTACCGGTTGACGGGTAGCTACTGATTCGGACTCAACCTCCATCCAGCCTTCCACCTCTGCCGGAGGCGGCCTGCGACCGTAGAGGTAGTCATCCGCGGCCAGCGCCACGCGCCGGGCGACGGCCGAGTTCCGGATCGCCAGTCGCACCGTGTTGTGCATCAGGTTGTCCGGGTGGGAATACGGGCACACCGAGACGCAACGGGCGCAATCCGTTCCGATCTTGCACCAGTACGTGAAGCATGCCTCTGGGTCGATCCGCCACCGCAGGGCTCCGTCGATCTCGGATCGCAACCCTCTCGGAATCGCCTGGCTCGGGCAGACATCCGCGCACTTCTCGCACATCGAGCAGAAATCGAGGACCGAGTGCTCGGGCTCGCGCCGGTCGGCAAGAAGCGGCAGGTCCGTGGTCACGACTCCAAGTCGCACACGGGGCCCCAGCCGGGGAGTCATGAGCAGCCCCATGCGACCTATCTCCCCCAGACCGGCATCGCGGGCCACGAGCGGACAGATGACCCGGTAGTTGCCGTCGATGTGGGCCCGGGCCGGGTAGCCGAGGTTGCGGATGAACTGGGCGACCTGGACGGCGATCGCCCCGGGGGTCATGTACTGCTGCGCCGATTCCATGACCGTGGGCCCGCGTGGCGCCCGGTCGATCATCTCCTTCGCCATCTCCACCGTCAGCGCGATGGCGTACTTGTGGTCCAGACGAACGGGCTGGCCGTACTGCTCCCCACGCCCCACGGTGGTGTACTTGTGGTATTCCCGCAGCTCGGTGATGCCCACTTCCCCGGCCCCGAGCTTAACGGTCCACCCCATGATGAACTCCGAGATCGCCGCCGGGTCCGGGGCTTCCTTCTCGGGGGCTACCGGTCCGTCCACCATGGCGTGGAGCTCAGCGATCGTCGCGAAGCTGGAATCGGCAGCCGCGAACATGAACGGATCGTAGAACGCGGCTCCTTTTCTCATGAGTCCCGGTAGCGCCCGAAATCCATCGTCGGGCCCCCTCCTGTCGGGCTTCTCCCTGTAGTACGCCTCGAATCGCTCGGAGCCCGGCTCGAGGCGGGCACGTGAGAACATGATGTCCCGCTCGTCGACCCGAGTGGTCGGCGTATCACGTTCAGCACGGTGCTTGGACCGCGTGGGAACCAGCAGCGCAACGGCAGTCAGCAGCGTAACGCCCAGCAGGCCGGCGCCCGTGTATGCCCCCGCCTGCGAGGGCATGGCCACAACGACCAGGAATGGGAGGGGCGCCAGCACGGCCAGCCCCAGCAGCCGCCTCACGGCGCGGGACTCGTTCTCGCGCCACGAGACGATTGCCGCGTAAACCAGGGCCGCAAACAGGACGGCCCCGGTGGCGATCAGGATCTCGTCGATCACAGGCATGACCGGATCAGCAATGGAGGCACTCCTCGGACACCGGGGTTCACCGTTCTACTGTAACGAGACTCCGTACGGTGCGGCCCCGCAAGGCGGCGGTTCCGTCAGCCGGCCGCAACCCTTCTCCTGTAGCTCACGCGGAGGCCGAGCCACATCAGCGAGGCCACGCAAAACACGAAGAGACCAAACAGCGTGGTCGTGAGCGCGACCCGGATCCCGCTCCAGATCACGGCGGGACTGACCGCCGCGGCCTGCTCGATGACGCCGGCAGCCAGGTAAATCCCCGTGAACGTGCCGAGAAGCCCGACGACCACTACCCACACGCCCCAGAAGAGGACCGCGTCGATACCGGTCTCTACGACGGCGTCCGGGCCGTCGAGATCCCGCGTCCGCACGAACGCCCACACCGCCAGGACCCCTATCGCGATCGCGATGAGCAGGATCGGCCACATGAAGAACCCGCCCTGCTTGAAGAACTCCATCATCTCTCCACTCCTTTCAGTTAGACCCCACAGATGAGTCGATATTGAATCCGGTCAGGACCTCTGCTTCCGCCTGCTCCACCCGGGCGACACCGGCGGCAATGAGAAGCCACAACGCCCAGGCGATAGCGCTGGTCAGGAGACCGAGGGCCAGCAGTCCCATGTCCCGTTGGAGCCACGTAAGAAGCTCCGCCATCTGGGCAGACGGATCCGCCTCCAGGCGACCGGCCACGGCATACAGGTCCAACGCCGTGCCCCCGAGGCAGAGCACGACCGAGATGATCCCGGCCGCCGGAAGGATCCACAGCCCGCGCCGTAGCCTCGAGAGGTTGTGGTCACGCTTCACCTTGAGCGTGAACAGCTTCCAGACACTGACGAGGACGACCAGCAGGCCCACGGCCAGGAGGACCCCCATCAGCGGTGCCGGATCGGTCAGAATCCCGCTCCTCCCGAGCCACGCGATCCCGGCGGCGAACATGACGGCAGATGTCAGCGCCAGGGCGAACCGTTCGATCCGATGACGTGCCGGGTCCGAGAACCGGTCGACCAGGCGCTGGTACAGCGGACGGTGGAGCCCGTGGAGCTCTCGAAGCGCATCAGTGGATGGGACCAGCATGTGAGAGGCCCGGGAGCGGGCCTCGTTCGGATCCACTCCCTCCGACAAGAGCTCCGCTTCCAGCCCGGTGAGGTCCGCCGCCAGCTCGAGAAGCACTCGGGCCCGAATTGGTTGGGGAAGGTCGAGTCGCTCCGCCACCTCTCGCAGCTCGGCAGCGAATGAGCTCATTCCTCCCCTCCCAGCAGGGCGTCCAGCGTGCCGAAGGTCGCGCGGACCCGTCGCGACTGGTTCGTCAGCCACTTCCGACCCCTGTCCGTGAGGGAGTAGACCTTCCTCCGCCTGCCGTCCGCCGTCTCCCATTTGCCGGAAATCCGCCGGCCTTTCTCCAGCCGGTGCAGGATCGGGTACAGAGTCCCGTGCTGAAACGTGAACATCCCGTCCGTCTCCCGTTCCACGTCGACCGCAATCTGGTAGCCGTGTTTCGGCTCTCCGCGGAGCGCCGCCAGGATCAACGCCTCGTTGATCTCCCGTACCAGAGCTTGAAGGTCGATC
>JAUVTH010000127.1 GCA_030601615.1 Gemmatimonadota bacterium | reverse complement strand
CGCCGATCTGGTACACACCGGATTCGAAACTGGTGAAAAAGCTGCCGTTCTATCCGGGGCTTCAGCAACTCCTGCCCTGAGAGGCGCGTGATGACAGGCACGCGCGAGGCCATCTTCGATGGGATCCAGCGCAAAGAGACGACTGGCAGCTCGGTGACACGCTGGTCGACGTATCACGCGAAAACGCTGGGGATCGATCCCCCCGCGAACGTGCCCACGTCGATCCGGGAGCGCGCCTGGTCATCGCCGATCTGGTACACGCCAGACGCGAGCCTGGTGAAGAAGGCGCCGACGTATCCGATGCTGCGCCAGGTGTTCGAGTAGTCCACACGAAGTAGTCCCACAAGGGAGGCCTATGATGGCCACGAGAACAAGACTTCGTTTGCCCCTGATGTTCGGATTGGCGGTTGCGGTGGTGGCAGCGCTCACGCTGCCCGATCGGGCCCAGGCCCAGGAGGACCTTCCCCCGGGCATCGTATCGAAGGAAGTCCCCACGACGTTCATGGACGCGGTGTGGCAGATCAACGCGACGCCCGCGTTCTTCGAGGCTCTCGCTGAGCAGCCCGATCACGGCCCGACGATCAATCTCAATTTCCTGCGCTACAGGCCCAGGGGAGACGGCTCGCGCTACGGTCTGTATGGTGCCGCGGCCGGCGAGGGCATCATCGGCGTCGGAGGGGATATCATCTACCATGCCGAAGGCATCACCGACATGAACCCGATTTTCGAGTTCAGCGAGGATTGGGACGGCGTGGCGTACGCCATGTACCCCAGGCGGGCCGCCTATCTCCAGCTCCAGCGCGACACGGCCTACCAGGCAGCGATCCCCGACCGGGTGGCCGGCAACTACGAGCGAATGCTGTACGTGCTCAGCGATGGCGAGGCAATCTACGACGCCACGGGCTCGATCACGAACTTCCACGAGACCTGCACGCGCGTGGCGGCAACGCCTGACAACGTGGTGGTGTCCGAGTTCTTGCGGTTCAAGGAAGATGGCGGACGAGAGTCGTACGAACAGTTCGCCGCGGCGTTCCAGCCAATGCTGGAGGCGGTCGGGGGCGAGGTCACACTCTCGGTACGGGCCGAGATGCCGATCGTATCCGAGGAGTACTGGGACCACTTCGTCAGCTTCACCTTTCCGTCGAAGGACGTCATGACGCACCTGTATCAGAGCGGCGAGTTCAACGAAATCAACGCGATGCGCATCGCGGGACTGGAGGCGACGCTGGCCGTTCTGTCGACGCCGCAGGTCATGCCGGCCAAGGACTGCAACTGAGGTGGCTAACCGATGAATCGATTGAGAACGACGAGCCGAGTACTGATCGTGTGCACCGTCTGCTGCCTCGCCGGTCCTGTCGCCCGGCTCGGCGCACAGGAGGCCGCCAGCGCAGACGCGACCACCGCAGAGGTCGTTGCTCAGGCCAACAATCCTCTCGCGAGCTTCAAGACCCTCAACTTGCACAATTACTATGTTCCGACGTCGTTCGGCGTCCCGGACGAATCGGCCAACACGTTCTGGCTTCGCTACGCGCAGCCCATCGGACGCGTGCTGATTCGGGCCTCGTTGCCGTTTCCGACAGCGCTCGGTGCGGATTCAGAGTCGGGTATCGGCGATCTCAATGCGTTCGCCGCCTATCTCGTCGTCCAGGATCCATCGACCACCTTCGGGGTCGGTCCGATCTTCACCGCGCCGACGGCCAGCAACGATCTACTGGGTGGGGGAAAGTGGATGGCCGGCGCGGCCGCGGTCGCGTACCTGATTCCGAACCCACAGTTTCAGTACGGTGGCCTGGTCACCTGGCAGACCTCGTTCGCCGGCGACAGCGATCGCGAGGACGCGAGCGTGCTGGCGGTTCAGCCGTTCGCCATGTGGCAGCTCGGTGGAGGCACGTACCTGCGATCGACGGGGATCTGGCTGTTCAACCTGGAAACGGGCGACTACAACGTGCCGTTCGGACTTGGAATCGGCCGCGTGATAAAGACCGGCGGTGTCGTCTTCAACATCTTTGCAGAGCCGCAATTCACGATTCTGCACGAAGGGACAGGCCAACCCGCCGTTCAGTTCTTCTTCGGGCTGAACACGCAGTTCTAGGGCCAAGCGACGTTCAAAGGCCAGGCCGACAGGGAGGTGCCGCATGGGGCTGTCGCTGTGAGAACCCGGCCCACACGGCTCGTGGCCGCATGCCTGGCGGCGGCGCTCCGATTGGCGGCTGGCGTACCGGGCGCGACTCCTGCTGCGGCCCAGGACGTCGAGCCGCGCGCGCTGACCGCAGCGCCTGTCGGCACGAACATAGTCGGACTCACGTTCGCCCACTCATGGGGCGCCGTGCTGCTCGACAAGACGCTCCCCGTCGAGGACCTGGACGGATCGACGTACAGCATCATCCCGTCGTATACACGGTTCATCAACCTGTTCGGCACCACCGGGCGCGTCACCGCGGCCGTACCGTACGCCACCGGTGACTGGGAATTTCAGTTCCGCGAGGACTCGCTGCCGGCGAGCACGAGCCGCACCGGCTTCGGCGACGGGGTGGTCTCGATGTTGGTTTTCCTCGTCGGGGCGCCGTCGATGACGCCGGCCCAATTCCGAGACTACCGGCGCAAGACCGTGGTCGGCTTCAACCTCCGGGTGAGCGTGCCGATCGGTCAGTACGACGCCGACAAGCTCATCAACCTCGGGTCCAACCGATGGCAGGTGGTGCCGGCGCTCGGCCTCTCGCACCGGATGGGCAAGTTCACGGCCGAGGCGTATGCCGGCGCGTGGCTCTTCACGAAGAATACGGCGCTGCTTGGTGACAACGTGCTCTCGCAGGCTCCGCTGTTCGCCTTCCAGCTCCATCTGGCGTACACCTTCAAGCCCCGCCTGTGGCTGGCACTGGGCGCGCGAAGGACGGCCGGCGGCAAGACGACCCTGAACGGAGTGCATCGGGACGATCCGACCGAGAACACGCGGCTCGGGCTGGTTCTCGGCCTTCCGATCGCTTCGCGGCACACCGTGAAGCTCATCGGAACGACGGGGCTCACGGCCACGGCCGGCACTGATTTCGACACGTTGATCCTGCAGTGGTTCTATGCGTGGTGATGCAGCGTGTTCTTCGTGCGTGGTGGCGATTCCATGAGCAGTGACGCGAGCCGGGCCGCGTGACATCCGGGTGGGTGGTTCTCGCGCTGGCTTTCGTGCACGCGGCAGCCGGAACGACGGCGGCGCTGGGCCTGCGCTGGCAACCGCGGGTGCTGTCGGCCGCGGCCGGGATCAGCCTCGCCTACGTGTTCCTCGACCTGATTCCAACCCTGGCAGACGGGCAGGAGCTCATCGCTGCCAGTGGCCTGCTGCCCGGCCTCGAGCGTCACGTGTTCATCCTGGCCCTGGTGGGGTTCACCGTGGCCTTCTGGGTGGAGACTGAGGCCCGCCGGTCGCGCCTCCGGCAGCGACAGACAGGTGCCGCGGATGAAACCGGGAACGGCCCATTCTGGCTCGGCATCGTATCGTTCGTCGTACTGAATGCGGCGATCGGCTACATCGTGGCGTCCCCCGGAGACGACGCGGTCCAACCGCTCTGGCTGTTCGCCGTCGCCATGGGCCTGCACTTTGCGGTGAACGACCACGCTCTGACCGAGCATCACGGGGCTCGGTACCGGACATGGGGACGCTGGTTGCTTGTCGCCGGGCTGCTCGCAGGATGGATCGTGGGCATGGTGCCGGCGCTCGAGATTCCGCCTCAGGCGCTGGCGCTCGTGCTCGCGTACATCGCGGGCGGAGTGATTATGAACGTCCTGCGTCACGAGCTTCCTGACACGGACCGTACTGCGGACGTCGTGGCGTTCGCGGCTGGTGCGGCGGTGTACGGAGCGCTCGTGCTCGCCCTCACAACCGGAGGCTGAGCTGGAATCATGAGCAACTACCTCCAGGCAATGGTCACGATCCTGGCGCTGATCAACCCGGCGATCTGCGCCGTGATGTTCTCTTCCATCGAAGCCGGACGCGATCCAAAGAGTCAGGCGATGGACGCGACGCGGGCCGCCGTCGTCATCCTCATCATCCTGTCTGTCGCGGCCCTGGCAGGTGCGAAGCTGCTGTCCGCGTTCGGCATTTCGCTCGATGCCTTCCAGGTGGCCGGCGGGGCCGTGCTCGTGTGGATGGGCTTCTCGATGCTCACTGGCTCCGCGTCAGGCGGAACGTCCGCGGGTGAGGCGTCGACGGGCCAGAAACCGTCGCTCCTGCCACTCGTGATGTTCGCCGCAAGCCCCGGAACGATCACCGGCGTGATCACGGTGGCCGTCACACACGCGGGGCATGAGCTGCCGATCACGGCCGTGGCCGGGTCGGCCCTTGCCGTCGGGATCACGTGGCTTCTGCTGCTCGCCTCCACTCGAATGAGCGAGGAACCCGGTGGCGGTGCCGCGCACGAGATCACTGCCAGGTTCATGGGTCTCATCGTGCTCGCCATGGGCATGCAGTTCGCGCTGAGCGGCCTCCAGTCGTTCTTCGCGGCCACATGATGGCAATCTCGGACGCGAAACCGGATCTGCATACTTCATCGAACTCGAACGGTACCCGGGAGGACGTCACATGAAGAACGTCGCGGCTGTCACGAAGAACGCGAGAACACCGGTCGGGCTCGGCCTGGGACAGGTCATCAAATCCGGAAAGATCATTTACAACATCTTCCTCGAGCCGCCGTTCTCGATTCTGCACCAGGGCACGGGACAGCCCAAGGTGCAGTTGTTCGCGGGAATCAATCTGCAGTTCCCGAAGGGTCAGTAGCCCGTGTCCACCACGTACAAAGACTACTACGACGTTCTCGGAGTCGAGCGAACGGCGGACGAGAAGGCCATCAAGAAGGCCTACCGAAAGCTGGCCCGGGAGTATCATCCCGACGTCAACCACGAGCCCGACGCCGAGGATCGCTTCAAGGAACTCGCAGAGGCCTACGAGGTCCTGGGCGATGCAGCAAAGCGCGAGCAATACGACTCGGTCGGGCAGGGATTCTCGCCGGGGCAGGAGTTCAGGCCGCCGCCCGACTGGGAATCCGGAGCCGGCACGCACTACGAGTACCAGACTGCCGGCGACTTCAGCGACTTCTTCGAGGAGATGTTCGGTGGCAGAGGCGGTCCCTCGTTTCGCACGGAGTATCGCCGTCCCCCGATGCG
>JAUVTH010000128.1 GCA_030601615.1 Gemmatimonadota bacterium | reverse complement strand
CGGCTGCGGTCCGGGCCCTTCGGCCGGACTTTCAGCAGATGGGAGCGCTTCCCGTGAGAGGAGTGATGGTCACTGCGCGCGCCGGACCCGACCTTCTGGCGAGCGGCGTCGCCTTCGTATCGCGCTTCTTCGCTCCGGCCGTCGGAGTGGACGAGGATCCGGTGACCGGCTCGGCGCACTGCTGTCTCGGGCCTTGGTGGGCGAACCAGCTGGGAACCACCGACCTGGTGGGACGCCAGGTATCGGATCGTGGGGGGACGGTCGGCGTACGCGTGCGCTCGGACCGGGTACTGCTGGCCGGAAAAGCAGTCACCATACTGAAAGGCGAGCTGGTGGCGGAGCGGATCAGGAGCTAGCAGCCCTGGCAGCCGCCGCGAAGCGTCGTACGATCTCGCCGGCGGGCTCGATCGAGCCCACGCCGTCGACGCTCTTACCCGCTTGCCAGAACTGTCTGCGCCCCGCGTGGTCGCGGTTGGCGCGTGTCAGCCGGATTCCCGACCGAACCGCATAGAACGATCTCATCCAGTGCTTCGTGCGCCGGCCGCGCAGGAGGCGCCGGGCCACGGGTCCGACCTTCACACCCATCGCCTCCACGTACGGCGTCCTCAGGACCGAGAGTGGGACACCCGTCACCTTCTCGCTGAGCACCACGTCCTCTTCTCCGGCAGCGATGATCGCTCGCTTGTAGGCGTCGCTCGCCGTGCATTCGTCCGTGGCGATGAATCGCGTCCCCATCTGTACTCCTGCGTACCCGAGTCTCAACGCGCGCACGAAGTCGTCTTCCGTTCCGATTCCACCTGCGCACACGACCGGAAGTCCCAGGTCGCCCACCTGGTCCAGCAACGCGTCCGCCGAGTTCGGTCCGGCGTGGCCGCCCGCCCGGTCGTTGACCGCGATCAGACCGTGCACTCCGCCGTCGATCGCCTTCTGCGCCCACTTGAGCTCGGTCACGTCGTGATAGACAACCCCTCCGACCGCGTGTGCCCGCTGCACCACCCAGGCCGGATTCCCGAGCGACGTCACGAAGAAACGGATGCCCTCCTCGAGGGCCACGTCGACCCAGATCGACATCCGTTCACGGTAGCGGCGGGACGACTTCTCGATCAGGGCGTTGAGTCCGACGGGCCGGTCGGTCAGCTGACGGATGTACCTGAGGCCCGCCCTGAACTCGTGCCCGTGGACGTACGTGAGGGATACGGGCTGCACTATTCCGATGCCGCCGGCCTCCGAAACGGCCGCCACGAGCTCGGGGTTGCCGCACGGAAACATCGCCCCCCCGATCAGGGGAACGTCGATATGCGCGTCACGGGTTAACGCGGTGCTCAGGAGATCGTGGCTCACAGCCCGTACGTCTGCCCGGCCCGGGCGATCTCGAAACCGGCCTTCAGTACACGCCCGCGCTCCTGGCTTCCCGGGTCGAGAACAGGATTGGAGTTGTTCAGATGGGTGAGCACAACGGATCGATCACCCCCCACGAGATCTCCCAGTCTCTCCATCGTGTCCGTCACCAACGGATGCGGGATCTCCGAGCGGTCTCGTCCCGGGATCTCGGCCGCCGAATAGAACGTGGCGTCGATAATCGCTATGTCGACGCCGGCGACCACGTCCTCGATGCGGCGGTCCCAGTTCTCCCAACGATCAATGTCCGGAAGGTAGAGCAGCGATCGGCGGGGCCCCTCGAACACGAAGCCCAGGGTGTCGCTGTACTCGTCCCGGTGAGGGACCAGTAGAGCGGTCACGGTCAGATCATCGGCAAGCCGAGTCGGCCTGTCCGGCTCCAGGACCCGCAGGTCGAGACGACCTTCCTCGACCATCAGGCTCCACGGGCCGTTGCGCGCCAGGAACTCCGCCATCCGCGAGCTGCAGTAGCACGGGGTCGGCTGGATGGCGAGAGCTTCGCGACCTAACAGGGCCAGGCCGAGATAGTGTCCGATGTGCGCGTGGGTGAGGAGAATGCCCTCGAAAGGTCGACGCTCCGAGGCTCTCGCACGGAACGCATGACCGGGAAAGAGGTCCATCTGCCGTACCAGGTCCGGACTCGCATCGACGAGCCATGCCCGCCCCGAAACCGGTTCCAGGATGCCGAGAGACGCCACATAGTGGGGATCACGGCGGGCCCGGTCACATCGCTCCGAGTAGCAGCCCGCCTGCGGAAGACCGCCGTCCTGGATCGAGCCCAGGATGATAGCGAGCCACTCGTCTTCACGTGCGAAGGCCTGCAGAGGGGCGAACCGGGCTCCCAGCAGGCCGGCAACCGCTGCGCAGGTGAACGAACGGCGGCTCCACCAGGGGCGCCCCACCGCCTCGCCCTCTCGCGTCATGACCGCAGAGGCGCTCTCATGGCGCCAGCGCCCGGGTCCGAATTTCGTCCGTAGCCCGATCGATGAACTCCTGCACGGGCATCACGACCTGCTTCTTCTCGGCGCCGCGAGCGCGCACCGCCACCGTGCCGGCCTCCAGCTCGCGATCCCCTACCACCAGCAGGTACGGGATCTTGTTCATCTCGCCGTCCCGGATTCGGTAGTTGAGCGTGTCGGAGCGTACGTCGAGATGCGCCACGAGCCCGGCCTCCTTGAGACTCCCGACGATCTCGCCGGCTCCGGCCGCGTGGTCGTCCGTGATCGGTAGCACTCGAACCTGTTCCGGCGCCAGCCAGATCGGAAATGCTCCGGCGAAGTGCTCGATCAGAAAGCCCGTGAACCGTTCCAGCGTGCCTAAGATGGCCCTGTGGATCATGACCGGACGATGTGGCTTGTTGTCCGGCCCGATGTACTCGAGATCGAATCTCTCGGGCAGGTTGAAGTCGAGCTGGATCGTTGCGCCCTGCCACTCCCTGCCGATCGCGTCCTTGAACTTGATATCGATCTTGGGGCCATAGAAGGCCCCCCCGCCCTCATCGATGCCGTAAGGTCTGTCCACGCGATCGAGTGCCTGCCTCAAGTCAGACTCCGCCCGGTCCCACACTTCATCGGCACCGATCCGCTTCTGAGGCCGGGTCGCGAAGTCGAGACGATACTCCAGGCCGAGCGTGCCCATGACCTCATCGATCAGGTCGATGCAAGTGAAGATTTCGTCCTCGACCTGGTCCGGAGTGCAGAACACGTGGCCGTCATCCATCGTCAGCATCCGCACACGCAGTAGTCCGTGCAGCGTACCCGAACGCTCGTAACGGTACACATTGGCGATCTCCGACAGACGGAGCGGCAGGTCGCGGTAGCTGCGCTGCCGGGCCGCGTAGATCAAGGCGTGCCCCGGGCAGTTCATGGGCTTGACCCGAAACGCCTCCCCGCCCTCCTCCTCCTGCATGCTCGGGTACATGTTCTCGGCATATGTCGGCAGGTGACCCGAGCGGCGGAACAGCGACTCGCTGGTCACGTGTGGCGTGTATACGAACTCGTAGCCCTGCTTGTCGACCAGGTCCTCGATCCAGCGCCTGAGGTTGAGCTGAATGCGGGCCCCCTTCGGGTGCCAGGCCACCAGTCCGGGACCGAACTCCTCGTGGAAGCTGAACAGGTCGAGCTCCTGCCCCAGCTTCCGGTGATCGCGCTTCTTCGCTTCCTCGAGCTGGGTCAGGTACGCTGCCAGGGCTTTCTTGTCGTAGAAAGCGGTTCCGTAGATGCGTTGCAGCATCTGGCGCGTCTCGTCCCCCCGCCAGTACGCGCCCGCCCCGGAAAGCAGCTTGAAGTGCTTGATCTCAGCGGTCGCCGCCACGTGCGGTCCGCGGCACAGGTCCGTGAACGGCCCGTTCGTGTACGTCGAGATTGTCTCGCCCTCCGGAATCTCGGCCAGGCGTTCCAGCTTCAGCGGATCGTCGGCGAACAGGGCTTCAGCTTCGGCCCGGTCCACCTCGCGGCGGTCGAAGGCGCAACCGTCCTTCATCACCTCGGCCATCCGGGCCTCGATCTTCTCGAGGTCCTCGGGTGTGAATGGCTCGGGCACGTCGAAGTCGTAGTAGAACCCGTTGTCGATCGGCGGGCCGAAACCGATTCCGGCCCCCGGATACAGGTCGCGCACTGCCGTAGCCAGGACGTGCGCTGCCGAGTGACGAAGAGCGTACAGTGCGTCAGGGTCGTCGTCGCCGCGCGTCACGATCGCCACGGTGGAGTCGTCCGGTAGCGGGCGGTTCAGGTCCCACAGTTCGCCATCCACCTTGGCTGCCACCGCGGCTCGGGCCAGGCCCGGGCCGATCGAGGCTGCCAGGTCAGCGGCCGATGCGCCCGTGGGAAGTTCCTTAACAGATCCGTCGGGGAGGGATATGCTCAGCATGGAGTCGCTCATCGCTTACCCGTCGATGATTCGAGTGACCGGCGGCGGTCCGACCTCGTCTTCCAGATGCCGAACCGCAAATACGAGCGAAGAAGGTAGAGAGTGAGGGATCAGTTGACCAGCGGATCCATGTGTCCGATCCGAGGCCGGGTATCTCGACGCTGCCGGATCTCACTTTTCGGCCTTTCCGTCACGATCGCGACCCTGCTGGTGTTCGTCAGCCCACCTGACCTGTTCGGGCAACGCAGACCGCGCGGTGGTTCCACGTGGAGCGACGCGGGCGAGATATACTGGGGCGGATCGGTGAACGTGCGTTACGGCCGCACGAGTGGAATCGGCTTGTATCCGTTGATCGGCTACAAGATCACTCCTCAGTGGTCGATCGGCGCCCGTCTCGGCTACGAATACTGGTGGCGGGATCGCTTTGCCGAGACCGTCACTTCCCATGCCGTCTCCGGGAGTCTGTTCACGAGATACCGCATCATTCCCCAGGTTTACGCCCACGCTGAAGGGGGGGCCGGCAATTACGACCGCGTCATTTTCACGGGCGAGAGCGACCGTGTAACGGACCCGGTCCTGTTCCTGGGAGGGGGCTTCAGGCAGCGGACCGGGCGCCGTTCGTGGCTCCTGTGCGAGGTCCTGTACGAGGTCATCCAGGACACGAACTCACCCTACGATGGGGGGGGGCCACTGATCGCCCTGGGAATCGGCGTCGGATTCTGACCTGGCCCGACCGCGGGATCAGTCGCCCTCGGGAACCAGCTCGATCCGGTCGGGCCTGTTGGGCACGAGGCAGAGAAACTCGAACGGCTCCCCCTCGAGGGCGCTGTACCAGTGCGGTATGCCCGCCGGG